>JASFUG010000084.1:0-10350 GCA_050050395.1 Nitrospirota bacterium | reverse complement strand
GCATGTCCTCGCGTGCGGTACGAAGGGCGTGGCGCGCGGTGCCTTGGGCCAGTTCTTCACCGCAGACGTGGCTGCGGACGAGGCATTCTTCGTCGTGGACCGTTTTGCCTTCGGGCTCGAAAGGGGGTTCGGTCAAGGCGGCGGATGTGGATGTGATCCCGTGGAATGTGATCCGTGTTGCGCCACCTGTCCCGACTGATTCACCCCGTCCGCATTTCCCACCACGTATCTACTGCGCCCGCACAACTGTCCGCATCTCCTGGCCGTGTCCTCGTCCGAGTCCTCGACAGGCCACAAGCCTGCCTGCGGGCTCGGCCTTGCGGGCCGACCAGGATCTACGGCCATTTGCATGGGCTCGCTACGACCCGTGGTGAGAAATGCGGGCTAACCGGACCATGTGACCAGATCGCCGTCCAACCGGACGCTTGTATCGCGGCTCACCAGACGTAGTGAGAAATGCGGGCCAGCCCCGCCATGGCGGCAAAGGCGCCGTGGCAGGGAAACCGCTGCGGTCGGTCGCCTCGTTATCCGTTCGCACCCGAGGCAAGGGGCCGTCGCCATGCGTGGCGCGCGACCTCCCTGGCGTTGTCCTCGATCAAGTCCCCGTGGGAGAGGATGATTCGCTCGAAGTCCCAGTCCAGGATCCGCGCCAGAGACCGGCGAGCGGCCTTCTTGTCCTTCCACCCGAGCTGGTACTCCGGCGCGGGCTTCGGGTTGCCCCACATGCGAAACACCGCCTTCCACCACAGCTCCAGTGTCAGGCTCACGTCTTGCGTCTGGTCCGTGAAGTTCTCGATCAAGTCGGCCAGGAGGAGGGTCTTCGTCGCCTTGTGGAAGAAGGCCACTTCCCAGATGAACTTGTTCCCCCGGACCAGAACCTGCTCGAAGTCCGCTTCCCACCTCGGGTCGGGCCGATCCCCCAGGATCCAGTCGAATTCGATCTCCGGCCGTTTCCGTTCAATCCCCGGGCAGATGAGCGTCTCCGCCTCGGGAAATGCCTCCTGGGCTGACGGTACGTAGAGGTGGTGATACGAACCGGGCGCCACGATGAACTCGACCGCGCCCAGCTCTTCGATCGCCCCCTTCGTGTGCCCGTCGATCTCGCAAGGCGAGTGGACGAACAGCCCGCCAGTCGTCAGGCGGACGATCGTCATCCGTGAATTGAACCGCGTCCCGGCAAAGCGGATCGGATACTCCTGGATCCAGATCGCATCCCGCTGATACTCGTACATATCTCTCATCTTCGGGGGCCGTTCATTATCCTTAGCACGCTGCCGGGCACCTTCATCGTCCTCGCCGGCGCCGACTCACGACCCTTGACCATCCGAATCTTCAAGTCTGCCATGATCCTTCTTGATCTCTCGTCCCATTTCGGGAGCGGTGGTCGCCGCGTGCTAGATCATCAGCGTCGCCGTTTCGGCAGGCTCAATCATGTAATAGCGCAAGCCTCACCCAGTCACAGTCATGCGTTAACCCCACCACCCGCCGACGGAGGAGGCCGGTGGAGCGACTGGTTAGGTCACGCGCATTTAGCCATGAACGGTTCTCGGCTTCATTCCGAACAAAAATCGCGTCGCCTTCGTTCGTTTGACTGCGACTTCGTATAATAACAGCGTTATCGCGGTTGCTGTCACAACAATGACGAAGAACTTCAGGGGTAAGCTTGAGTTCCATTGTACAACATAAAAAGCAATGGTTACGATAACCGTCTGGTGCAATATATAGAATGGCAAAACCGCCTCGTTTGCGTAGCGTTCGACCCTGTCAAGGAGGGGTCTTCTGCATTTACTTGTGTTCGACCTGGAGGGACGACTCGCTGTTTCTCGTCGTTCTTGCCTAGCGTGTTCGATAACACCCAGGATGGCAATCGTCCAGCACCAGCCGACAAACCCTTTGAAAAAACGGAGGATTACGCTCGCCAGCTCATATCCTTTTAGTGGGTCGGCATGAGTGGAGTCGGTGATTAAGGAGAATCCGATGACGCCACCCAATGAGCCGATGATGGCCATGGCAAAGTTGATCTTCCAGTATCTACCGGTTGCTTTCCGAATTCTTGCGTCGGCTGCTAGTAAATAGCCATATACAAGGAAAATGATATATGCGTTTTGATTCCATCCTCCGGCCATATCCGTGCCCAGGGCTGACTCGATCGCCGCGATCGGCAATGCAGCCGCGATAAGCGTCCATGGAGTCGTGATCAAGCTTGCGGCTCGCCCAATTAGATGCTCCCCATGTGGCTGTTTTAGGTAGAGAAACACGGGAAGCAGCAATAACGTGAACACGAGAAGGATGTATAGAAACCATAGATGCGCCGGCTGAAAGACGTTGCTCTTCTGAGAGGCTGAGAGAAACCACGGAAAATCGAGGCGAAGTGTCACGTCGAAGAAGCGTGGCAAAAATCGCAGGTACGACCCATGATACGCTGGGTCGGTGCGTAGCTGGTAATAGAGTTGTGGTGGGACGATAACCATAACTCCAAAAATTAACGGCGTGAGCAGTCGTAACAATCGCTCTCGCAAAAAACCAATCCACGTTCGCTTTTCGAGTGAGTGCCAGATGGCGAATCCTGCGATCATAAAAAGTAAGGGGATGCCCCAAAGAGATGTCAGGATGATAAACAGCGTTATAGCTGGTTCCTGAGTTTCGTTTTTAACATAAAAACTGAACTCGCTGAAAATGCTCGCGGTGTGGAACAAGATGAGGCTCGCAACCATCAACTCCCGTGTTACATCTAGATCGCGACGTCTCGGGAGCCTGGGTTCAGGGTTTGACATGGTTTCTTTGCTCTGCCCGCCGTACCCGGTGCCGTTCCGCTGCAGGAGGCTTGGTGAACAGTTCAGGCTACCTGCGTGAGGTGAGACGCACTCCTTGCTCGACGCGTTCGCTCGGATGGATGACGACCTCATCGCCGACTGCCAGACCGTCGACGATCTCCGCCTCTAGCCCGGTCCGCTGCCCGACCGTCACCGCTCTTAGGTGTGCGCGGCCGTGCTCGTTCACGAATACGGCCCAGTCGCCGCCCTGGCGAAAGAGGGCGGTGAGGGGAACTGTGAGCAGGTCGTCGCCTTCCCAGAGCACGATACGGACCTCTACCTGGTAGCCGTGGCCTAGGCGCACCCAGTCCGCGACGGGGCTGGTGAAGTCGATGATGACGTTGACGCGCTGCTCCTCAATGCCCAGGGCGGAGACCTTGGTGAAGCCGAATGGCTCGACGCGACGGACGCGGCCGGCCAGCGGTGGCTCGCCCCCCCAATCGTCGATGATCACCCTCTGCCCCGGCTCGACCTTGACGGCCTCGGCCGACAGCAGGTCCGACACGATTTCTAGATCCCGCGGATCGCCGATCTCGACGAGCGGCTGGCCGGCCTGTACGACGCCCTCACTCTCGTGCAGCACGCGCAGCACGCAGCCGTCCACCGGGGCGATGAGGGGCACGCACTGGCAGTCGCCCCGACGATCCTGGGTCTCCGCGGGGGAGAGGAGCTGGGCCTTGGCGTGCTCCAGCTCGAATCGGCGTACCTGGAGTGCGGCCATGGCGGTCTGGACGGCGGCCCTGCGCGTCTCGTGGCGCCGCTCCGCATCATCGACATCCCGTTGCGAGATCGTGCCCTCTATGACCAGCGCGCGGGCGCGATCGAGCTCGGTGCGAGCGAAGTCGAGCTCGGCCTGGGCCTCGGTCAGCTCCGCCTGCGAGAGGGCTTCGGCCGACTCGGCCGCGCGCAGGTCGGCCTGGGCCTGCGCCTCCGTGCGGGGATCGAGAAACTCGGGGTCGATGGGTTGGACCTCGGCGACGACGGTCGTGCCGGCAACTACCGGGTCGCCGGCCTCCGCATCGATACGCAGCGCCCGACCCGCCACCGGCGCGGACAGTACGAAGATGTCCCGCACGCGGGTCTCGCCCTCCTCGTCGACGGTCACGACCAGCGGGCCGCGGGCGAGCTCGATGAGATCGACCGGCACCGGGCGCGGCCGAAAGGCGATCACCAGACCCACGATGAGCGCGACCCCCAGTGCGCCCCAGATCACAGCCCTACGTAGCGTGGCGTTATTCACATGCTCACTCCCGCGTCTTCAGCACGGCGACCAGATCGAGGCGCCCAAGCCGCCGCTGCACCACCGCCGCCGAGAGTGCCGCTGCGGCCAGGGCGATCAGAACCGACCAGCCGTAGGTGGGCGGGTCGATGATCGGGGGCACGCGGTAGAGCTCGGTCTCGAAGGTCTGGCTCATCAGCTCCGCGAGCCCGCGGCCGACGAGACAACCGAGGGCCACGCCGGCAAAGACCAGCAGGCCCACTTCGCCCAGGAGGATGTAAGAGATCTCGCTGCGCCGGAAACCCAGCACCCGCAACGTCGCGAGCTCACGACCACGCTCGGAGAGCGCAATGCGCGCGCTGTTGTACACGACGCCGAAGGCCAGGGTGCATGCGAAGCCCACGAAGAAGCGCACCCAGACCATGATGGTGTCTCCGAGGGTGTCATAGAAGGTGTTGCGGGCCGCCGCCGTGACCATCACCGATGAGACTTCGGGAGAATTCTTGAGCTCCCGGAACAGGGCCGGCAGCTCGGGTTTGTCCACGAGCAGATTCAGGTACTCCACGCTCGGGCGCTCGCGCAGCATGCGGTCCAGCGCCGCAAGGTGGATGTATGCCGAGATTCCGATGTACGTCTCGACCAGCCCCACGACGGGGATATCGCGCACGGGCCGGCTCCTCGTCAGCACCTCCACGTGCACCGTGTCGCCGACACCGACTTGCAGCTTCTCCGCCAGCTTGGTGCTCAGGATCAGCCCGTCCGGCGGCTCGCGCACGGTACGCCCGCTCACGTCGTAGACCAGGTTGAGCTGCGCATCCGGCAGCCGACCCTCCAGCTGGCCACGGTGGCTGCGCCTGCCTGCCGTGAGGTCTGCGCTCACGATACGCATGCGTTCGGCCTCCAGCACCCCGGGCATGCGGAGGAGCTCGTAGACCGTCGTGCTGGACTGGGCCTCGGCAAGCCCTACGGTCAGGTCCTGACGCTGGGTGTCCACGAAATAGGTATAGGCCATGTGCTCGATGGCATCCATCCATTGCATGGCCATGATGAGCACCCCCACCGACAGCGAGATCCCGATGACGGTAAAGGCCGAGCGCAGCGGCCAGCGAAGGATCTGCCGCAGGACGATGCGGGTGGGCTGGTCGATCCACTTGGCCGCGGCACTGCCGGAGAGCCCGCCGCGCGTGTAGACCGGGGGTGCGGGTGGCCGCACCGCTTCGGCGGGGGGGAGGGCGGCGGCCTGCCGCACGGAGCCGAGGGTACCGGCGAGGGCCGCGAGGATGCTGACGAGCGCACCGACGACGAACGCCTTCGGTCCGGGATGGAACACCAGCAGGGGGAAGCGGTAGATCTCGGCGTAGAGCACGGTGCCGACGTGGCCGAGCCAGGCGCCGACGATCCAGCCAAAGATCACCCCCATCCCGGCCATGGCCAGCGCCATCTTGGTGTAGTGCCAGGCCACGTGGGTATCGCTGTAGCCGAACGCCTTGATCAGCCCGATCTCGCTTCTCTCGGTGGCGATCAGACGCGCCAGGACCATGTTGGTGAGGAAGGCCGCCACCCCCAGAAAGATGACGGGCAGCATCCCGGAGAGGCTCCGTAGCTGCGCGATCTCGCTCATCAGGAACCAGTTGGAAATCTGATCCTTGCGTGCCACCGCACCGATGCCGCCGTGGCGTGCCAGGAGCTGATCCAAGGCCTCGATGACGGGCTGGCGCGGCGTGCCCCGCAGCAGCGCGAGCGACACGTCGTTGAACGCGCCGTCCAGATCGAAGGCGGCTTCGAGCGCCTTGCGCCCCATCCACAGGATGCCGAAGCGTTGGTCGTCGGGCATGAGCGAGCCGGGGCCGAGGGCGTAGACGAACTCCGGTGACAGCGCCACACCGACCACGCGCAGAGTGCGCTTGTTGCCGTTCAGGATCGCCTTGAGCGTATCGCCGGGGCCCAGGCCGTGGGCGTCGGCGAACGGCTCGCTGATCACCACCTCGTCCGGGCGACCGGGGGCGACGAAGCGGCCGGCCCGGAGCGCCAGGTGGTTGAGGGTCGGCTCGCCGCTCTCGGGGATCGACAGCACGCGCCCGATCACCGGCTCCGCGAAGCCTTCAATGTCCAGGATGGCCAGGTGGGAGATGCGGGTCTGCACCGCCTGCACCCCGGGGATCGCCGCGATGCGGTGTGCGAGCCGCTCCGGAGCACGCTTGAGGTCCGCGAAGATGTGGGCGAAGCGGTACCGCTCGTAGTAGGCCTGAGAGGTCTCCTCCAAGGCCTCCACCGTGGTCAGCGACATCACCAGCACGGCGACCCCCGAGGCCACCACCATGGCGACGGCCAGGGCCTGGCCCCGCAGACGCCACAGATCCCGGTAGAGTTTCTTGTTCAGGGGGCTCGGCATCGGATCACCACTCGAGCTCGCGCGCCGTGCAGCGCGCCCGGTTTTGCTCGGCACTGACGATGTGACCGTCCGCCATGCGCAGGACCCGGTCCGCGATGCCGCCGATCACCATGTTGTGGGTGATGACCGCCGTGGTGGTCCCGAGCTCGTCATTCACCTGCTCGATCGCCTCCAGTACCAGGATGCCGGTCTGGCTGTCCAAGGCACCGGTGGGCTCGTCGCACAGCAGGATCTCGGGGCGCTTGGCGATGGCCCGGGCAATGGCGATGCGTTGTTGCTCGCCGCCCGAGAGCTGTGCAGGAAAGTGGTCCATGCGATCGGAGAGACCGACCAGCGCCAGCGCATCACTCGACTTCATGGGCGCACGGGCGATCTCCGTGACCAGCTCCACGTTCTCTCGCGCGGTGAGGCTCGGGACCAGGTTGTAGAACTGGAACACGAACCCCACGTGATCCCGCCGATAGCGGGTCAGCTCGCGCTCCTCCACGGCGGTGAGCTCGGTCTGGCGAAAATGCACCCGGCCCGAGGTCGGCGTGTCGAGCCCGCCCAGGATGTTGAGCAGGGTCGACTTGCCGCTCCCCGACGGCCCCAGGAGCACGACCAGCTCGCCCTGGTAGAGATCGAGGTCGACGCCGCGCAACGCACGCACCTCCACGCTCCCGGTACGATAGATCTTGGTGAGACCGGCGGCCCGCAACGTACGTTCGCGCTCGCTCCGCGCGGTTCCGGTGCTATTCACCACGGGCACGCCTCCTCCGCGACTGGACACACCCCGAGTGTAGCCAAGCCCGCACGCCCTGATCCCCGACAGACCAGGCCCCGCAAGATCCGCGACCTGCGGTCACCCGCGCACGAGCTCGCAGCCTGCGGTCAGCCGCTCGCCGTGGCCGGGGATGACCGGAGTGCGCGGCCTGATGGAGCGCCGAACGATCTCCCTGCTACCGCGGCGGACTCAATCGTGCGACGACGCGAGCCGGATCCCGCCGGCCGGTGCGTTCAGCCGAGCCGTCACTCGCTACTCCAGAGCGATGACGATCCGCTCGTTCTTCTTGTGCTCCTCGACCTCCACGAGGGTGCCGCGCGCCTCCGGGTTCTCCGAGAGCTTGACGATCTCCTCCAGGTCGATGCCCTTGTCCTGAAGCGCCTCCGCCGCCCGCTTCGGGATGAGCCTGGAAGCGATCTTCAGCACGCTCCCGGGTACCGTCACCGTCGTCTCCGGCACTGACTCGCTCCCCTTGAACACCCGGATCTTCAGGTCTGCCATGATTGTTCTCCGTCTCCCGGCTCGCGTCGGCCGGCCGCGGCGAGCGGCCGCCGCCGTGTGCTAGACCGCCGGCGTCGCTGTTTCAGCAGACCTGATCATGCGATAGCGTGAGCCTGGGCCGGCTATGGCCCCGCTGTCCCGCCGAAGCTCAAGCCCAGCCGAGCTGCCGCAGCGAGTGGACATCGTTCCAGATCTTGGTCATGTGGCGGATCCGGTCGCCGTCGAACTCCATGACGTAGACGTAGTCGGCGGCGACGCTCTTGCCGGTGGGCGGGTCGATCGGACCGGGACCGGTCTGGGTGCCCCTGAAGACCGCGGCCGCGGTGACGGTCGCCCGCTCTTCATCGGTGGAGAACGCCTTCAATTCGTAGTGGCCGTCGGGGATCGGGCCAAGCAGGTCGCGCGTCCAGTTCGTGTAGCCTTCCAGAGAGGTGATCTCTGCGAGCGCGTCGGCCTGGCACGAGAAACTGGCGTCGGGCTGGCAATACTGAGCGCAGCCGGCCCATCCCTTGCCGGTCTCGCAGGCGTCGAAAAACTCGCGGGCGATTTCCGTGATGCTCATCTTGGTCTCCTGGCGCGGCCGCGTCGTCCTTCCTCATCCGACGAGGCCAAGAGTGACGGGTCATTGGGGCCCGCCAATCGTAACACCATCGCGGGGATCCGAGGCACGCCGGTCGAGGTGGAGTAGACGTGTGGGGTCACCTGATCCAACGGTCAGCCTCCCCCTGCTGAGTCCTCCCGCGCGGCAGACGTTCGCTCGTGGGTGAGAGCGTGGCATCGGGTCTTGAGCTGCCCTATTGGTTCATCACCGGACCCCGAGATTGCGGAATTGCACGTTGCCAGGCCTGACCGGGTTACGGGGCTCGACGGCGGTGAAAGCGCACCCGCCCTTCAGGGCGTCAGCGCGCCCATCGCCGCGGCAACCCCTGTGGCTCGCACCGGTGGCTCGATCGCCGGACGGCCCGCGGCGTCGGGAGCGGCGGCCCGGTAGCCCGCGATCGCCGCCGTGGCCTACATGCAGGCGTCGATGCTCAGGCCGAGCTCATCGGCGACGAACTGTCCCAACGCGGACAGCGAGTCGTCCACGAGGACACCCTCGTCGTACAGCTCGCGGGCCAGGTTTCGCAGGCCGGCTCGCGGATTCGACTGCTGGCTGGCGTGCTCCCCCATCTCACCCATCTCGGCCAGCACCCGCGACGCCTGCCCCCAGCACGCCCCGAAAGGCAGGTCCTGCGCCATGGCAGGGACAGTGAACGCCAGGAGGCAGGACGCGGCGGCGCCAATCATCCAGGTCTTCATCGATCGTCTCCTCGTCTTGTGGTGGAACGGTTGAACTCCGATGCATGAATGACCGATACAAGCAATTTTTCTGCCACGAACCCGGCCGTGTTCGTAAACCCCTCTCACCACGGACTTTGCCGGCCGGGAAACGGGATGGGGCGCGGACCGCAGTAGCTTCTCTCCCCCTCCCTCGGTCGCAATCTGAGACAGCCGCCGGCCGTCGCCGGATCCTACCTCGCCGCCAACCCCGCCTCCCGTTCCCCGTCCCCGGTGCGGCCTTTGGCGACGACGAAGCAGGGATGAACCTAGCCAGATCCCGCCACAGACTCGACCCCGCCACGGTCGCGATCAGGAGTCAATCGTCCCGCGGGTGCAGCTTGTGCTCCAACGCGTCACGGTCCCATCCGGCCAGATCGGCCGCCGCTTCATAGGTGCTCTGCAAGAATTCCAATAACACGGTGTCGGGTTCGTCGGCTGTTCGGACGGCTTCATAGGGCAGAATGAATTCGCCCAGGTCCGCATGGTAATAGGCCGCCGCCGGCCGCACCGGGTACTCGCTGAAGCCGTCCGGCTGAGGATAGGCGTATGCGTAGAAGGCCGCCTCGCCTAACCCCACGCCGGGCCAGAAGCCGGCACTCGATACCTCATGAGAATACGCCTCTTCCATCACCCAGTCGGCACAGTTAGGCGCACCTCCCGGATGCCTCGGCGCAGGCCGCCCCGAGAAACGAGTCACAGCCAGATCGAATGCGCCCCAGAAAAAGTGAACCGGACTCACCTTCCCGACGAAGCGGGCGCGGAATGCAGTCAACACCCGATGCACCTGTAGCAACGTCCGCCAGAACCGCCCGACGGCCTCCCCGTCGTACGCTCCTGGCTCGTCGTTTTCGGGGAACGGTTGGATGGGACCGGGGATCTCGACGGGCATCGGCCAGATGCGCACGTCGACATCCAGCGCAGCAAGGGTCCGCATGATCATCCGATAGAATTCGGCCACCGACATCGGCTTCAGGTCAAAGGAGCGGCGCTCGCCATCGGCCGTCGCGATCCGGAGTCGGTGATCGTGCAGATCGAATTCGATTTCGAATGCCCGGGTGTCATAGGGGATGAGGGATGTCGTGAGTCCGCGGGCGGTGACGTAAAGCGGCACATGCCAGGAGTGGTTAAGCCATGGCATCTGCGCGAGGCGGACCTTCCCCACGATCTGGCTCCACAGATGGAGTGTCCGACAGGTCTCCTGCCATTGCTCCAGCGACAACTCCGGCCAGTGTTCGTTTTTCCCGGTCATGGCGATCTACCTCCGTCCTTTGCTGCCGACGTCAGGGGCACCTCAGGGTCAGGTTTGGAAAGTTGCCGCTCCTCCCAGTAGATCGTTGCGGAG
>JASFUG010000083.1:0-10377 GCA_050050395.1 Nitrospirota bacterium | reverse complement strand
TCGTTGTCGCCGACCGGCCAATACGGCCCGTAGCCCACGGCCGCGAGCCGCTCCCGCGGTACCCCGCCCGATTCGTGTAGATAGCGCATCACGGCGACGGCGCGCTCCGCCGTTTGCTGCCACGGGTCGGCGCCAACCGGTTCCGTCGCGGTGACGTCGCTATGGCCCGCCACCCGCACGGTGCCGGGGAAATCGAGCAATGCCGGGACGAGATCCTGCAGCAGACGCCGCCCTTCCGCATTCAGACCGTCTCCTCCCGGAGGAAACAGCAGCTCGGCAGTCAAACGGACGGTCCAGTCGTCCCGCCCACGCTGCACTTCCACCCCGTTGATCGCCCCCAGATCGGCGATGCGTCGGGAGAACCGCGCGGCGATTTGCTCGACCTCACCCGCATCGGCGCCACCGCGCTTGATCGGCGACTCGATGACCGCCGTCGCCGGCGTGGCCACGCTCGGGTCGCCGGCATCGAACAGGCCAAACGCATCGCCCACCGAACCGTACGCAAGGGCCCGACGCTCCTCGTCGGGCACGGCCATGGTGGACAACAGGATAAAGAACGCGAGCAGGATGACGCTGAGCGACGTGAAGAGGACGGTGAACGATCCCCCCTGCGCCACTGGCTTACGCCCGCTGCGACTCCTCACCACGCCTTCGCCCCCGCCTTGTTCATCGCCGCACCCGGCTGCGGGAAGGACGAGACCCGGATCGCCGGCGACAGGAAGGCGTGCAGCCGCTGCTCCAGGACCCGCGGGTTCTCGCCGCCGGCGATCGACACCACACCGATGAGGATGAACTCCTTGTAAAGAATCTCCTCCCGGGAGCGCGTCTTGAGCTTGCCCGCGATCGGGCTGAACACCATGTTGGCCAGGATCGCGCCGTAGAAGGTAGTGAGCAGCGCCACCGCCATTGCCGGACCGATGCTCGACGGGTCGGACATGTTCTGCAGCATCGCCACCAGCCCGATCAGCGTGCCGATCAACCCCATGGCCGGCGAGTAGGCGGCCATGCTGCCGAAGATCTCGACGCCGCGCTGGTGGCGCTCATCGAGGCTGTCGAGCTCGTCGTGCAGAATCCTTTCGATCGCGGCCAGCTCCATGCCGTCCACCACCATCTCCAGGGCCTTCTTCAGGTATGGGTCCGTGATGGAGTCGACCTCGTCCTGAATGGACAGCAGCCCGTCGCGACGCACTCGCTGGGAGAGCTCGACCAGCCGGTTCTTCATCGCCGGCACGTCGAAATGCCGATGGATCACCGCCTTGACCGCCGCCTTGAAGGTGGTCAGGACATTGACCAAGGGGTAATTCATCAGCACCACCCCGACGGTGCCGCCGACGACGATGAGCAGGGAGGGCAGATCGAGGAATGCGGCCAGGCCCACGCCCTGAACGATCGCCACGGCCACGAGGCCGAAGGCCGCCACGACGCCGAGCAGGGTAGCGATATCCATGGTTGTCCTTGGAGGGTTTCCGGGAGGGCAGGGTGATCCCGTCTGGCCCTACCTGAGCAAACCGAGTGCCAAGGCACAGGCGACCCGGGCAAGACCGACCGCGCCGCCGGCCAGCCCAACATTTCCGGCGGCTTTTCAGCGACTTAAGAACAAGCCACCGGACGCGACGCGATGCCGACCGTGTCAAAATCCCCGGCCACCGCGCCTGGCCTCGTCAATCACCTGACAGCTTCCAGCCGACGCGACCGGCGCACTCCTTGGAGCAGCCGCTCCGCCGCCGCAGCGACCTCCCCGACGCCGATCGCCTCCATACAGATGAAATCGCCCGTCGGGCACCCCGTGCCCGCACCTCTCACGATGAAGCTGCTGCGTTCGCGCGGCTGCCCCCGCCGCCTGACCTCTTCCTCGTCCGATCCCTCGACCGCCCGCAAGGCTGCCTGCGGGCTCGGACTGGTGGGCCAACCTGGAGCGACGACCATTGGCACGCGCTCGCGAAGATTCCGGGTGACCAATGCGGGCCTACCCCAACACGGCGAACACATGACCGGTGACTGCAAGACGCGGTGGTACCCGCCGCGGGGACCGTTGCGCGCGGACGGGTTCGGGCCGTAGAGGGTCACGGTCGGCGTGCCCACGGCCCACGCCATGTGCGATGGGCCGGTATCGCCGCCGATGGCCAGATCGCACGCGGCGAGCAGCGCGGCGAGCTCCGCGAGGCTGCGGCTTCGCGCGACGACCGCCACCGGCCCGAGCGCCCCGGCGATCTCCTCGGCGCGTCGTCGACCGTCGGCATCATCCCAGGGCAGGATGATCTGGGCGCCGGCCTCCTGCGCGAGGTGGCGGCCGAGGGCGGTGAAGCTCGCCGCTGGCCACTGCTTGTTCCAGGAGCTCGCGCCGTGGATGAAGGCGACCCGCGGGCCATGATGGGCGCCGAGCCGTGCCGCCATCGCGGCAATGGCCCGCGACGCCACCTCCAGTACGGGCCCGACCGGTGCGACCCACTCCGTCCCGAGGGCATGGGCGACCACCTCGCCGGCCTGGTCGACCACATGGCTGCCGCATACCTCGGCCTGCTCGCCGACGAACCAGGTGTTCTGTGGCTCGCGGCAGATGTGGCGCGGCAACCCCACCTTGCGCCGGGCGCGGGCGAGGCCCGCCACCACACCGCTCTTGATATTGCCCTGGAGGTCCAGCACCAGGTCGAAGCCGGGGCTGCGCAGGCGGCGGCGCGCCGTCCAGACCTCCTCCACGACGGCGGCAACACGTCCGCGGCGCAGCCACGACCGCCAGGCGTAGGTATCGATAGGAATCACTTCGTCGATCGCCTCCTGCCCCGCCAGGACCCCCGCGACCCGCTGCTCCACCACCCAGGTGACGTGGACGTCGGGTCGCTGCCGCCGCAAGAAGTGCAGCGCCGGGAGGGCGTGCACCACGTCGCCGAGGGCGGACACCTTGACGATCAGGACGCGCATGGGGGGTGAGGGGCTAGGGACGAGGGGTTAGGGGCTAGGGATGGATGCCAACCCTCCGGGTTGGCAGATTTCTATGATGAATCGGATTCCGACTATGACACCCATCTCCTCAGCCGTGTGCCATGCGACGAAAACCTGGGATCGAACGCCAAATCATTGCTGGCCGCAGAGCGGCCATCCACCCCTAGCCCCTCGTCCCTAACCCCTAGCCCCTTGCCTGGTATTGATACGGGCGCCACAGGTCCCCCCCTACCCCATGGCTCCCGCCCCCTACCTCCTGCAAGAGCCCTTCCGCCTCCGCGATCACCCACTCGGGCGTGACCCGGGTCATGCAGCGATGGTCGATGGGACAGATCCGGTGGCGGCACGGAGCGCACTCCACGGACGCGGAGAGCTGGCGCACCCACGGGTACTCGGTCGCGGCGTATGCGATGGGTGTCGGGCCGAAGACCGTCACCACCGGCAGGCCAAAGGCGATGGCGTATTGCACCGGGCCGGAGTCGTTCCCGATGAACAGGTTGCAGCGGGCGATGAGCCCCTTGAGGCTGCGCAAGGTCATCCCCGCACCGACGACCGTCAGGGGCGTCGCATCCATGCGGCCGGCGATCTCCGTGACGATCGCCTCCTCCTCCGGGCTCGAGAAGAGGGCCACCCGCGCGCCGTACTTGTGGATGAAGTGGTCGGCCGTCCGGGCGTAGTAATCGGGGCGCCAGCATTTCACCGCACCGTAGGCGGCACCGGGGTTCATACCGATGACGAGGTCGTCCGACGCCACCCCGCACTCGCCATAGTACGCATCGGCAAAGGTGCGGTCCGCCTCGCCGAGAAACAGCTCGACGCGAGTGTCGGCGACCGGCACCCCCGTGGCCCGCGCCAGGTTCAGATAGTACTCCTTGATCGGCACCACCCCGTCGCCGTTGGCAGCCGCTGGTACGGGCAGGGGATCTGTGAGAAGCCAGCCACGGGCGTCGCGGGCGTAGCCGATGCGTCGCCGCACGCCGCCGAGTCGGAAGAGGGCCGCAGAAGAGAAGGAGTTGGTGAGCAGGTAGCCGGTGTCGAAGCGGCGGGCACTGACGGCGGCCGCGGCCTGCCGGAAGATCGCCGGTCGCCGCAGGGCCCGGCGCGGCGGCAACGGCAGGTAGTCGTCGAACCACGGGCTGTCCGCAAGGATGCCGAGGTTCGCCTCCGGGGCCTGCAGGCAGATGTGCGCCGCCGGCCGCGCCGCGCGCAGGGCGCGGTAAAACGGGGTCGCGAGGCAGGTGTCCCCCACCCCGTTGGGCGCCCTGACCACGATATACTCCCGATCCTTCACCCCTGCTCACCCCCGCCGTTCTTGCCGCACACCCACGAGCCCGCACTTCTCACCAGTCCTCATGCCGCGCTGCGGCACCCGGAGAGGATGAAAAAGCGGTAGGGCCGGTTTCAACCGGCCGGGCACCCGCGCCGCGGGCGACCGGCGTCCGGCGGACTGAAGTCCGCCCGACACCGGGGCGTTCACAGACACACTCCGTGTGAATTTTCGGAGCAGGAATCGTCGCGAGCCCGTGCAAATGGCCGTAGATCCTGGCTGGCCCGCAAGTCCGAGGCCGCAGGCAGGCTTGGGGCCTGTCGAGGCCTCGGACGAGGACACGGCCAGGAGATGCGGGCGGTTGCGGGGGGTTTAGTAGATCCGTGGTGAGACATGCGGGCTAGCACGGCTACAGGGTGGATTCCCGACCGCACGGTATGCCAGCCCCATTACGCAGGCGAGCACGGCCGCCCGTTACACCGGATCACGACCTACGGAAGATCATCCGCGACACGGAGGCGTTTCAGCACCCATACCAGCGCCGCGGCCAGGTCGTCGAACACCCGGTCTGCGGCCACTCCCTGCGCCTCGACCCCGGCTCCATATCCGGTGCGCACCAGGAGGGCCGTGGCCCCGACGGCGCGGCCGAGGGCGATATCCGCCTGCTTGTCGCCGATCACGAAGCTGCGGCCCAGATCGAGCCCCAGGTCGCTGGCCGCCTGCTCGGCCAGCGCCGGAGCGGGCTTGCGACAGCGACAGCCAACCTCCGGCGCGTGGGGGCAATGATAGAGGCCGTCGAGATGCGCCCCCGCCGTCGCAAGTAGCTCGATCAGCCGTGTATTGACAGCGACGAGATCGGCGTCAGTGAAGTAGCCGCGGCCGATCCCGGACTGGTTGGAGACCACGACCACCGGCACCCCGGCGCGGTTCGCGACGGCGACCGCCTCCGCCGCACCGGGCAGAAGTCGCACGCCCGCCGGGTCGGAGAGGTAGTCCCGATCCTCGATCAACGTGCCGTCACGATCGATCAAGATCCCTGGCCGCAAGGCTCATTCCGTCATGGTTGCAACCACACATGAACACAGATAAGCACAGATTTTTCCCTATGAACGTTCCTTGCCACAGAGGCACAGAGGTTCTTGTTCGCTTGGTTCTCCGTGTCCTCTGTGTCTCCGTGGTGAAAGTGCCATCGTGTCTTACTTCTCTCCTTCCCGACTAATCACCCGGTGGAGGTGCTGCAGGAGGAGATCCTCGCCCTCGTCGATGCCGAGCTCCATGCGCAGGACGTAGATCGGCAGGGGGCTCCACGTGGGGTCGATCTTCACCGCATCCTTCTCGGTACACACCAGGCACTCGGCGCACACCACCTTGGCTTCCTCCTCCATGGCAAGAAAGTCGCCGGCCGTGAACTCGTGGTGGTCCGGAAAGACGAACCAGCCGGCCAGGCGCACCTGTTGCCGCTCCAGCAGGCGACGAAACGAGTCGGGCCGCGCGATGCCGGAGAATCCCAGGGTGCGAATCCCCCCCAGGCCGTCGAGGGGCAGGGTCTCCGGATCGGCGAGGCGCAGTAGGTCACGCGGCGCGTGGCGGGTGACCACCACCGGCACACCCGGGGCGACGCGGTGAATCTCGTCCGTGGCGAGCTCGGTGTGGCGCGGCGTGTCGGCGCGGGTGAGCACCGCGAGGTGGGCGCGGCGCAGGGCGCGCGGCGACTCGCGCAGGATTCCCCCCGGCAGCACCGCCCCGTTGCCGAACGGCCGGGCGGCGTCGAGGAGACAGAGATCGAGGTCGCGTGCCACCCGTAGGTGCTGGAAGCCGTCATCCATGAGGATCGTATCGCAGCCGAACCCCTGCACCGCATGGTCGATGAGGCGGCGCCGGTCCCGTCCGGTGAGCACCGCGACGCCCGGTAGGCGTTCCGCCACGAGGCACGCCTCATCCGCCGCGCCAGGCGGTCGCATGCGCACGCCTTCGAGATCCGCGACCACGGTCACCGGGGCCTCCGCCGCCTGGCGATAGCCGCGGCTCACCACCGCCACGCGCCGTCCGAGCTCCTGCAAGCGCTCCGCCAGCCACAGGACCATCGGGGTCTTGCCGGTCCCGCCGCTCACCACATTTCCGACGGAGATCACCGGGCAGGGCGCCCGGTAGGTCTTGACCAAGCCGTAGCGGTAGGCGCCCGCCCGCGCGGCCTGACCGACTCCATAGAGAACACCCGCTGCGCGCAGGACCGCCAGGGGTAGATGCGCCCAGGGCGGCGGCAACGCACGCCCCGCCAGGACGTCGATGGCCCGGGCGTTCACGCGGGCGCTCCACCGACCGCCTGGCGAACCGCGGCTACCGTCCGCGTCAACGCGCCGCTGTTGGCCTCCACCAGCTGCTTGCCCGCCGCGCCGATCGCCTGGCTACGGGCGGCATCCTGTAGCAGGGCCAGGGTCTCGCGATACAGCGCCTCCCCGTCGGCGACCTGTACCCCGGCACCGGCCTCCAGAAACTCGGCGGTGATGTCCTTGAAGTTGAAGGTGTGGGGGCCGAAGACCGCCGGTAGCCCCCACGCCGCCGGCTCCAGCGGGTTGTGGCCACCGGTCGCCACGAGGGAGCCGCCGACGAAGGCGACCCGCGCCCTTCCGAAGAGGCGCATCAGCCAACCGACCTCGTCGACCAGGAGCACCGGCGTCTCCCACACCCCCGATGCGCGCGAAAAGCGCAACCACTCGATGCCGCCGTCGCGCAGCACCTCCTCTACCCCAGTGGTCCGTTCCGGATGGCGCGGCACCAGGATGAGGCGCAGCTCCGGCACGATCTGCCGCAACCGTTGGAAGACATCGAGGCAGGTCCTCTCCTCCCCCTCGTGGGTCGAGGCCGCGATCCAGACCGGCGCGTCACCCGCCGGCCCGAGCCGGTCGTCGAGGGCGGCGAGCGACGCGGGGTCCGGCGGCTGCGCGGCCGCGTCGTACTTGAGATTGCCCGTGACCACCACCCGCGCCGCGTCGGCCCCGATGGCACGCATCCGCTCACCATCCCCCTCCGATTGCATGGCGAAGAGGCGCACCGGTCGCAGGTAGTGCGCCATCAAGGGCCGCGCGCGGCGGTAACCACGATATGACGATGGCGAGAGGCGGCCGTTGGCCAGGCAGAGAGGGACGTGATGCCGCCCCAGCTCGCGGAAGAAGTTGGGCCAGATCTCGGTCTCCATCACCACCACGAACCGCGGTCGCACCGACGCGATCACCCGCCGCACCATCCACGGCAGGTCGAACGGGAAGTAGATGACGTGACTGGCGTAGGTAACGCGCTCCCGGGCCACCCTCTGGCCGGTAGCGGTGACGGTGGAGAACACCACACGCAACTCCGGATACGCGCGGTGCAAGGCCTCGACGAGCCCCAGGGCCGCCATGGTCTCGCCCACCGACACCGCATGCACCCAGAAACACGGGTGATCGCGGAGGTCCGCGACGACCGTATCGGGGAGATGACCCAGCCGCTGCCGCAGCCCCTCCTTGTACTTGGGCGTGGTGTAGTAGCGCCACACCCAAACCGGCAGGGTGAGGACGATCACCGCCATGCTCAGGAGGTTGTACAAGAAGTACATCGCTGCCGTGCGCTCCCCGGATGGACCGGCCCCGCCCGCACGGGCCGCTTGCCCATCCCCGCATCGAGAAGGGCCAGACAGTGGCACAGTCCACCGGGGGAGCAAACCCGGCCTACGTACAACAGCGCCGCGCCCCTTTTTGGAACCACAGATGAACACAGACGGACACGGATCTGATCGCGGCGTCGGCGGCGCTGTTCGCGGTCTCCCGCTAAGGAAGGCAGGAAGACTGATGCGCGCAGGCAGGGACGGAGACTCCTCCAAGCACACCGCCACGCTTCGTCCATGGGAGTCCTCCTCCAGGTGGAGAAGATTCGTAGGCCGGGCTGCGCCCGGCAGGCGGGCCGAGCCCGCCCTACATCGGGCTCAGCAATGTGCGATCCCTGGCGTGCATGCCGTCACTCGCCGGCGATCCACACCCTTCCCGCCTTCCTGCGTTTCTAAGACGGAAGGCGGCACCGCGCCTCGTGGTCACGGAGGCCGTGTGCTAGGTCATTTCCGGCGTGTCGACGGGGATGCCGCAGGCGCGGTCGGCAGCGGCGGTCATCTCGCGGAGGATGTCCTGTACCCGCTGGCGCTCGCCCTCGAAGGCATCGCGGTCGGTGGCGACCGTGATCGGCGCCCCGATGGTCAGGCGTACCCGGGCGAACGGCTTGGGCACCAGAAACCGGTCCCAGCTGGCGAAGCGGTGGACGCGGTCGGCGGAGAGGGTGACCGGCAGGATCGGCCGGCCGGTCTTCTGGGCGATGGCGATCAGTCCCGGCTGCACCTCATAGAGCGGCCCCTTGGGTCCGTCCGGCGTCAGGCCGCCATGGCCGGTCGCCTCACGTAGGAGAGCGACCATCTCCGCCAGGGCACGCGCACCACCGCGGGTAGACGAACCGCGCACCGCGTCGATCCCGTACCAGCGCGCCACCGCCGTGATGTACGCCCCGTCCTTGGACTGGGAGATGAGCATGGTGAGCGGGATCCGCGACAGGTAGTAGCAGATGTACAGCAGACGGTTGTGCCAGAAGGCGAACATCCCGCGCTGACCGGCGCGCTCCACCGCCTCGACGTGCTCCCACCCCTCGACCTCCCAGCGCAGGGTGATCCCGACCAGCTTGATGATCGCCGAGCCGATCGCCGCCACGGTGGCGATGAACCAGGGGCGTTCGGCGAGGGGCGGCATCGGCTCAGCAGGCATCGCGCAATCGGCATCAGCGTGAGCACCTTACTCCATAGGCCGCCGCCGCGCCGGCCCTGGCTCGATACCGTTCGCCTCACACCATTCCGTGAGAGCGGCCTTCTCGGCATCGGCCTGGTAGTCGTACCACGGCTGCAGGAGCTCACGCTCGTCGAGGAACGCCTTGAAGCGCGCATACGCCCCTTTCTTGCGGAACATGGCCTCCACGGCGTTGAGGCCCTCCGGACAGTGGCGTCCAATGAACTCCATAACCAGCGGTTGCCCGAGATCCAGCTCCCACTTGTCCGGAATCACTAGGTAGCGATCGCTGTCGATGTCGTCGGGCAGCTCGTCCGACTCCCCCATCTCGGAGGTGTAATAGATTTCCCCGGTCTCCCGGCACAAATACGCCTGATGCTCGTAACGCATCCCCGAGCTGACGTAGAGGTACGCATCCTGGATGTCATCGAGATCCACCATCATCGCGCTACCCTTCCGCACTCTGCGTCGCTGTCGTACATCACGAGCCGCCGCGACTTACCGCCTTCGAAGACCAACGAGTGCCCCCTCTCAACTACCTGACGTAAAGACACCAAGGCAGAAAGTCGCAAAGCGCGTGGGACCAGACCTTCGCGCCTTTGCGCCTTCGCGGGAAGTCCCGCCTGCCGCGCGTCCCGGACGCTTGGCCGAGGCAATCGCGCCGTCCACCTGCAGGTTTGCAGCCCTGACCCGTTCGACTGCACCGTTCAAGTGGACCTTCCAGAAGGTTGGTTAAAAGGATGGTTGCAATCGTGGGTTACCACAAATTCAGCTTTCCTTAGTGCACCTGTCACACCGTTTTGTCGGATTTCTCTTTGCCTATAGTATTCACAGTCCGTCTTGATGCTCCTTATGAGCTCTTCTTTGGGGTGCAAACACCAGCCAGAGCGTCGGCTAAAATCTTCAAACTAAGACCTTAGTGCGAACTTACCAACGCTTACCGAGCCTCGCACCTTGGCACGTTCTAGAGCTCTGCGGTTCCCCTATCCCCCTTGGCCTCGAAAGCTACGCTCAGGATTTTTGACCGTCAACTCGTCGCGATTCGTTGACACAAACCGAATCGCGACTTCGGCCGCCTCCCCCGTCCCCTCCCGCGAGCGACGGGGGACCTGCTCCGAGCGCGGGCACAAATTCAAACGCGCCCGCCCGACCCTGCCCCGGTGGGGGAGAGCTATTGCCCCTGGGCGCGGTGGCAACCCGCGCAACGGGAGGGGTAAACCCCTCCCCTACGGGTCCGAGGACTAGCTGGATGCCCTGCCGGCCAGCATCTCCGCCACGATCTCCGCGGCGCGCTTGGAGGCGCCGCCGCGGTCGAGGTCGCTGACCACGGCATCGATCTCCGCAACCTGACGCGCCGCGATGGCCGGGTCGGTG
>JASFUG010000082.1:0-10384 GCA_050050395.1 Nitrospirota bacterium | reverse complement strand
TGTGGCTAATTCCCCCGTCCCGCAATAGGGTCTCGCCCTCCTGCAGGGCGCGGCCACGATTGTCGGCGTCGTCGGTGGCGAGGGCGAGGGCGCCGAGAACCGAAGGGCCGGCAAACGAGATGCCGGTCGCACGGCTCAGCACGAGGGCGTCGTCGAGGAGCCGCTCGCTCTCCGCGCGACGACCCTGGGCCAGGTACGCGAGGCCGAGGTTGTACAGATTCTCCACCTCGAATCGTCGGGCGCCCAAGTCGCGCGAAAGGGCGTGGCCAAGCTCCGCCTCCGCCTCCGAGGCGGTGAAGTCACCGGCGTGGTAGAGCACGATCGCCAGGACATCGCGCGACAGGATCTCGGCCCGTCGGTTGCCCACGGTCACCGCCAGGTCGATCGCGGCACGGACATCCTCCAGCGCACCGGCCACGTCGGCGCGATAGAACCGGGTCAGGCCGAGCATGGGCAGGTTCGCCACCTCGATCCGGCCCAGGCCGTGCTCGCGGCACAAGGCGACACAGCGCTGGAAGTGGTCCTGGGCGCTCACCATCTGGCCGCGCTGATAGTGGGCATCCGCCACACCGCTGAGGGCCCGCGCCACCAGCGCCGGGGCGCCGGCCTCCTCCGCGTGCTGGTGGGCGAGGCGATGCTCGGCGAGACACTCATCGATGCGGGCGAGGGGGAAGAGGATGCTCCCCCGGTGGTAGTGGAGCTGCGCCACCTCCTCGGGGTGGGCCTCGGCGGGGATCGCCGCCTGCGCCTTGTCCAGGGCCGCGAGGGCCTCGTCGTGGCGATCCTCGACCCGCAGCGCCGCGGCCATGCCGATCCACGCGCGCCCCTGGGCGGCCGCGTCCGGGGCGTGAGCCAGGGCGCTCTCGAAGGCGGCGACGGAGGCCTTGAGCTGGCCGGTCTCGCGCAACAGGTCGCCGTGGAGGCAGGCGAGCCCGAAGGCGTCGCCGTCGTCCTTCGCGACGGCCATGCCCCGCCGTACCAGCGCCAGGGCCCGTTCGTGTCGATAGGCGGCGGCCTGGCCATGGGCCGCCTCCAGGTAGACCGCCGCCGCCCGCGGGTCCTCGCCACGATCCAGGTGCTCCGCGTGCAGCACCGGGTCCTCCGACGCGAACCACGCCGCGGCCCGGCGGTGCAGATCACGGCGCGTCGATCTGAGGAGCGATGCGTAGACTGCGTCGCGGATCAGGGCGTGGCCGAAGACGTACTCCGCAGCATCCGGGCGAACGAGACGCTGCTCCATCAACGGCCGGCAGGCGTACTCCGGAGCGTCGATCAGATGGCGCAGGGCTGCCGCGGAGAACCGCTGACCGAGCACCGAGGCGGCCTGCGCCGCCGCCTTGTCCTCGGGGGCCAGGTGGTCGAGGCGCGCCCAGACGATGCTCTGCACGAGATCCGGCACCCCCTCGCCGGGCTCCTCGCCGGCACGCAGGAGCTGCTCCAGGAAGAGGGGGTTGCCGCCGGCCCGCTCCACGCAGTGGCGGGTGAACTCGGATTCGGCCCCCACCACCTCTGCGGCCAGCTCGCACGCCTCGTCGTTGCGCAGCGGACCGAGGTCGATGGTGGTCAACGGCGCACCGTGCATGGCCCCGCGCCAGTCCGGATCGAGGGGCTCGTCCTCGACCCGCGAGGTCATGACCAGCAATGCAGGACAGTCGGTCACCACGGCGGCGAGATCGGCGAGGTGTCCCAGGGTGACTGGATCGGCCCAGTGGATGTCCTCTACCGCGAGCACCACGGGTCGGCCGCGACTCGCCTCGCCGGCGAGCCGGCCCACCACGGCGTGCCGGCCGCGCTCCCGGGCCGCGGTGCCCATGGCGTCGCACAGGGCCAGGAGGTCGGAGGGTTGCGGGAGGCCGAGGAGATCGTTCAGAAATGGCCGCTGATCCCCATCGATCCATGCCGCCGCCACCGCCTGATCGACCGCTTCTTCGAGTGCGGCGTGATCCGGGGAGGGGGGCAGGTCGAGGAGGCCGGTGACCAAGGCCTGGATCGGATCCCCGGCGACCGTGGCGCCGAATTCGACGACATGCCCGACGTGGCAGCGAAAGCCATGCTCCTCGGCGCCGGCGATCCACTGCGCCAGCAGGCGGCTCTTGCCGATGCCCGCCTCACCCCGCACCAGGAAGGTCTGGCCACGCCCGAGCTCTGCACAGAGCTGGGCGGCGACGTCGAACTGGCGTCGCTCGACCTCGCGACCGACGAAACCGGGCGGATCGGTCTCCACCGTACAAACACCGTCGATGCGCCAAGCGGCGCCGTCCGCGCCGGGAGAGGCCACACCACGCGCCGACACGCGACCGACCACGGCGCGGTGCACGGCATCGGAGGCCAGGACCTCACCGGCACCCGCACGCGCGACCAGGACCGCCGCCTCGTCCACCGCCCGGCCGGTCACCGTGTGGCCCCGGTAGTGGTCCGCGTGCTGGCCGCTGACCAGCACCCGGCCGCTGGCAATCCCGATACCGGCGCACACGGTCCGTCCGTCGGCATCAAGCTCCGCCAGTCGACAGTGAATCTCACACGCCGCGCGCAGCGCCCGTTCCGTATCGGTGCTGCGCGCCGTCGGGAGACCGAAGAGCGTGGTCACCGTCTCGGCATCGTGCCTCAGGACGACGCCGCCGTAGGCGGCCACCCGTGCTGCCACCACGTCAAACAGCACCGCGGAGGCTTGGTGACGTTCCTCGATGTCGGGCGGCTCACCATGCGTAGCGATCTCTGTGAGGGCGGCGCACAAGATGGTCGCCTGGCGCAGGGTCGGCTCACCCCCGGCCGTCGCAGGCGCGGATGGCGACCTCGGGGATGGGACGCCCTCCACCGGCGCCTTCAGCACCCGACCATCGCCGCTCGCCTCCGCCGGTGTAACCTCGCTGCGCCGTTGTTCGGCGATCTGCCGCTGGAGCCGGATCGTCTCGGCGGCTGGCCGCATGCCAAGCTCGCGCTCAAGGATGCGACAACAGACCTGGTATTGCTTGAGGGCCGCGGCGTGTCGTCCCTGGTGCGCATAGAGTTCCATCAGGCTGCGATGAACCGGCTCCCGTAACGGGTCGAGCGCCAGCACCCGGATCGCAAACGGCACCGCCCGGTCGACCTCGCCGGCCTGGCGATGGTGATCGAAGAGCGCAGCCATCGCCTCCACCGCCCTCTCTCGCAAGCGGTGACGCTCCCCCATCATCCAGTCGTCGAACACCACGGCCCGGGGGTTGAACCCCTCCAGGAATTCCCCTTGGTAGAGGGCGACCGCCTGCTCCAGGGCGTCGCGGTCACCATCGTTCACCAGCCGGTCGAACGCCATCGCGTCCACCCGGATGGCGTCCGGTGCGACCACCAGGCTCTCGCCGTCCACCGCCAGGATCTCCGGCATCACGCCGGGTATTGCCTTGCGCAGGGAGGTCAGGGCCTGGCGCAGGCTGTGGCGTGCCTGGGCCTCCTCGCTGTCGCCCCACAGGAGGGTGGCGAGCTTGTCACGGGACTGGGGGCGGCCGGGGTGGAGGGCGAGATACGCCAGAAGCGCCTTGGCCTTCTTCACCGGCAGATCGACCGCCTCGCCGGAGGTCGAGCGGACGGCGAACCCGCCGAGGAGGGTCAGCTCCAACGCCGCCATCGCCACCTCCGCAAGCGGAATCCCGTCTCGAATTCCCCCGTTCGATCAATGGTTTGCATTTTGACGTCTCTTTGACGCTCGCGGCCACGGCGGCCTGACGGGCCGTCGGTACGGTAGCGCAAAACGGTTACCGAAGGACGACCCCCAGCCCCCAGCGACTCGCAACGAAAGGAGACCCCATGTGCACCCCCGTACTCGACCGACCCAAGAACGACGCCTTCGCCGATCGGATGATCGACCTCCTCAACGACGGCGCCCTCACCCTGATGATCTCCATCGGCCATCGTGCCGGCCTGTTCGACGCCATGGCCGAGTTGCCCGCCGCCACGTGCGAGGAGATCGCCGTCGCGGCCGGCCTGAACGAACGATACGTGCGCGAGTGGCTCGGCGCCATGGTCAGCGGTGACATCGTCCGCTACTACCCGGAGAGCGCCACCTACCACCTGCCGCCGGAACACGCCGCGTCCCTGACCCGATCGGCGACCCCCAACAACGTCGCCGTCTTCGCCCAGTACATCCCCTTGCTCGGTCAGGTCGAAGACCGGGTGGTGGAGTGCTTCCACCGCGGTGGCGGCGTGCCGTACTCGGCGTACCCGCGCTTCCACGAGGTAATGGCCGAGGACAGCGGCCAAACCGTGGTGGCGGCCCTGCTCGACGACATCCTGCCTCTGGTCCCCGGCCTGGTCGAGGCGCTCACCGCCGGCATCGACGTCCTCGACGTGGGCTGCGGTCGCGCCCGCGCCCTCTTGCTCCTGGCGCGTACCTTCCCGAACAGCCGCTTCACCGGTTACGACCTGTCGGCGGAGGCGATCGACGCGGCCCGCGCCGCGGCGCGCTCGCTCGGCCTGACCAATGTGCGGCTCGCGGTGCGGGACGTCACCAACATCGGCGAGGCGGCCGCCTACGACCTGATCACCGCCTTCGACGCGGTCCACGACCAGGCACGGCCCGCTGCCGTGCTGCGCGAGATCGCCACTGCCTTGCGCCCCGGTGGCACCTTCCTGATGCAGGACATCCAGGCGTCGAGCCACCTACACAACAACGTCGACCACCCGATCGGCCCCTTCCTCTACACCATCTCCTGCATGCACTGCATGACCGTGTCCCTGGCGGTGGACGGCGCCGGCCTCGGGGCGGTGTGGGGCGAGGAACAGGCAGTGGACATGGTGCGCAACGCTGGTTTCCGCCAGGTCACGGTGCACCGCCTGCCCCACGACTTCCAGAACAACTACTACGTCGCGACGGCGGCCTGACCCGCATTTCTCACCACGAAAGGAGATCCCATCATGACTACCGAACACATCGAGCTACTCGGCGTGGCGTTCATCCCCCTGTTCCTCTTGGGCGACCTCATCTACTCGTACCACAAGTTCTCTACCCCCCGCTTCTGGCGGCTCCGCGCCCTGGTGGTGTCGGCGGCGGTGTTCTTCCTCTCCATGGGCGTTGCCCTGGGGTGGGGGACGCTGCTCGCCGGTCACAGCCTGATCGACGGCAGCGGCCTCGGCACCGTCGGTGGCGCCGCCATGGGGATCCTCGTCTACGAGCTGATCCACTACGGCTATCACCGGCTCGTCCACCGCGTCGACTTCCTGTGGCGCTGGAACCACCAGATGCACCACAGCGCGGAGAGCCTCGACGCCTTCGGCGCGTTCTACCAGCATCCGCTGGACGCGTTCTTCTTCGCCACCTGGAGCAGCCTGGTGTTCTTCCCGCTCCTCGGCCTGACGCCGATGGCGGGCGCCATCGGTGCCGCGTTCCTCACCTTCAACGCCATGTTCCAGCACGCCAACATCAAGACCCCCTACTGGCTCGGCTACATCATCCAGCGACCCGAGAGCCACTCCCTGCACCACGGGCGGGGCGTGCACCGCTACAACTATTCCGACCTGCCCCTGTGGGACATGGTCTTCGGCACCTTCCGTAATCCGCGGGCCTGGGAAGGGGAGGTCGGGTTCTACACCGGCGCGTCGGCCCGCGTGTGGGAGATGCTCGTCGGCCGCGACGTGACCACACCGCGACCGGCGTCGTCGGTGGCCGAGAGGCCACGGGCCATCACTGCCCCGGCATCCTTGGCGACGACGCGATGACCCACTGCGACCGGCCACGGCGCGGCGTGGGGTTGGCCGCCCGGCCGGGTCCTCCTGGCCCGGCCGGGCGGCGCTGTCCGTGGCTCAGCGCCTGGGCGGCAGGCGCGCCCGTATCTCCGCGAACACATCGTCGAACATCCCCGGGGTGAGGCGACCGGTGTTGAGGTTGTAGCGGCTCGGATGGTAGCTCCCGATCACCGTCAGACCGCAGCCGAGCTCGTGGACGCGGCCGTGGCCGAAGGGCAGGGAGCCGAGGGTCGGTATGTCGCCCCGCTGTTTCAGAAAACGGGCGAACTGGCTGGCGGCGCCCTGGCCGAGAAGGACAACGACGCGCAGGTCGGGTAGGGTGGCGATCTCGTTTATGAGGTGCGGCAGGCACGCGACGAATTCGCTCAGGCTCGGCCGGTTGTCCGGCGGCACACAGTGGACAGCGTTGGTGATCACGCAGTCGACCAGGTGCAGGCGGTCGTCGCGCGCGGTGCTCGTCCCCCGGTCGGCGAAGCCGAATCGATGCAGGGTGGGGTAGAGGACCTCACCGGCGGCATCCCCGGTGAACGGCCGCCCGGTGCGATTCGCTCCCTCCGCCCCGGGGGCGAGGCCGACGATCAGCAGCCGCGCCGTCGGATCGCCGAACGGCGGCACCGGCCGCGACCAGTATCGGCCACCGCTCCGGCTACGGCGGGCGACCGCCTCGCGGTAATCCACCAGCCGCGGGCAGAGACGGCAGTCGACCAGCCCCGGCGGCGCAACAAGCGCGTTGCGATTACCCGACAAAACCACCTCTTAGCAAGGCATCACTGGCGGGTGGTCTCGACCGTGCGGCTACTCGTGCATGGCGGCCACGAGGGCGTGGACGTCGGGCAGGTCTTCCATGCCTAGGCAGGCGGTGGCGTCGGTGACGTAGCTCACCCGGCGCATGCCGTTGAGCACCGTGGTCACGCCGGGGGTGGAGGCGACGAACTGGAGCGCGATCTGGGAGAGGGTCATGGCATCCCCGCCCGGGCCGATCACGTCGGCCAGGCGGCGGCGCAGCGGCTCGTTGGCGGCGAGGGCGCGCCCGAGGAGGACGGGCTCCACCGCCGGCAGAAGACGATTGACCGCGTGGAGGTAGCCGTCGCGTGCCCGCTCCCAATCCGCCCCGGCGCTGCCGGCGACGTTGCGATGCAGGAAGCGCACCATCTTGTTGACGTTCGGCAACACGGCCTGCCCGGCGATGTGGTGCCAGTGATCGACCCCCTGAATCTGTGGCAGGGCATCGTGCAGCTCGCGCGACAGGCAGAAGAGGTTTCCATCGACGAAGCGCTCACCGACGCCGTGCTCCGCCAGCAAGTGATCGATGTCGCTTTCGGCCGCGGCCACCTCCTGCAACGCCTCTTCCAGGGCCACCCGCAGGTCGCCCAGGTCCTCCTGTGGGTCGGGCGTGGCCAGTCGCAACAGCGTCCCGTTCGGGTGCATCGCGTTGAGCGGCCGGTTCACCAGGGTACCGAGTGCGAAGTAGCGAGCGGCCTCGGTGACCGGCACCGTCTGGTCGCCGATCTGCGTGTTCGCGACATCCAGTGCGCCGCTCTCCAGCAGGTTGTACGGGAACTGTATGATCCCGAAGTGGTGCTGGGTCGCGTCGCCGTGAACCTCGCGGGCCGCGATCTGCGCGGCCTCCCAGAGCGAGGCGAGGTCGACGTGGCTGAAGTCGTCGCGCGGCGCGGGAAGGGTGTTGGAGGAGACGCCGTACCAGCCGATCCGCCCCTCCCGCACCATCAGCTCGAAGAACAGGAAGGCGCGCTGGACGCGCTCGTAGAACTCATCGCGGGCGGCCTCCACCCCCAGGCTGCCGCGCTGCCGTGCGTCGGCGAGATAGTACTCGGGGTTGTGCAGCAGCAGGCAGTCGAGGGACTCGAGGCCGAGACGGGCCAGGGAGCGGTCAAGCTGGTCTGCCAGGAAGTGCGGGTGGATGCAATGCCAACAACCCTCGGCGTACTCCACGACCTCCGGAAAAGGCTCGCCCGCCTGCTGGCGCTCCCGGGCGCGACGCAGGTTGCCGCCCTGGATGTAACCGGCCTTGGACACCACCACCACCTGGTCGCGCCCGACCAGCCCCTCGGCGGCGACCTGGCGCAACACCTCTCCGAACAGCCGCTCGCTACCGCCGTCCATATAGTTGGTCGAGGTATCGAGGAGGTTGCACCCCTCCACCAGCGCCGCGTACAGCGCCTGACGATGTTCCCCGTGGGCCGCGTCCGTTCGATAGCCGCCAAAGCCGAGCTTCGCGACGGTCAGATCGGTCCGACCCAGGCGACGGTAGGTCGCCCCCGCAAGGCTGGGATCGGCGCGATGGCGGGCCTCTGCCCAGGCACGGCACCCCTCCGGGGTCGCCCTCCCGGGTAGCAGGCCGCCGTCACTCACGGCTCCGCCAGTCGCTGGGCCTGGTTCAGGGCGTGGCGCAGATCTGCGGTGAACACCTGCTTGTCGAGGCGGCCCGTAGAGCCATGCAGGAAGTCACCGTCCGGCGTGAGATAGAAGCACACCGGCAGCATGGTGGCGTACGGCATGTGCTGTGCGCCGATCTCAAGCAGATCGGCCTCCGGACGGGTGGTGTCGGCGGCGAGACAGACGAATGACTCGTTGAGCAGGGTCGCGCATTCCGGGTCGGGGAGCAGCTCGTCGAACAGGGAGCGGCAGCTCCGACACGTGGCACGGCTGAACTCGACGAAGATCAACTTACCGGAGCTCGCGGCCTCCTGCTGCGCATCCTGGAGCCGGGTGTGCCAGCGCTGGCCGCTGCGATCCTGAAAATGGGGATGGGTTGTCATGTGTGGCCTCGGCCTGCCATGAACGACGGTTGATCCGTCTTCACCGGCCACACCTGTCCCTGACGGGTATGTAGTGTTGGGCATGATTGGACCTCCTCCACTGCCGAAGCGTATGGCGGGCAACTCCCTGGGACACGAACGTACCACGAACCCAGCGAGGCGGGACTGGCGGACAAAACGGGTCTGTATGTTATCAACGCTCCGACTGTGAAAGCGACACCAACAACGCGCCGCCTCCGCCGAGGCGAGGGGGCGCCGCGAGGGACTCCAGCCCTCGCTCGTTCAACCATTCCCGGACCACCCTTGCCACCACCGCGTCGCCGCCCGGCGAGTGGTGCCCCTGACCCACCACGACCAGGACGTTCGCCAGGCCTTCATCGAGCGACCACGCCGTGAAGCGCTCCAGCGCCGCTCGCGCCGCGTCGCGGGTGCGTCCATGGAGGTCGATCTGGGCGTCCGGCATCCAGGCCGCATCGAGAGCCCGACGCCGCAACTCGTGCAACGATCCCGTGCGCCGCCGGACACCACGCGGCCCTGGCGTTGCTCCATCGGTGGTCGGCGGCGCGTGGGCGGCGAGGTAGGCGAGGAACTCCTCCCGGTCGCGTTCCGCCTCCTCTGCCGCTGCCCCTTCCAAGCGCGAGGTGGATTCCGCGGAGAGACCCCCACCTGCCATCGCCGCCAGGAACTCCCGATCCTGACGCGCAAGGTCGTCATCCGGCGTGGGTACGTCGCTCATCGGTCGCCATCCTACCATCGACGGACCGTGTCGACTGGCGACCGCCTTTCGTAAGAGATCGCGCGTCGCCCGGCGCCGCCGGCCGCGCCCCTTCCGCCGGCCCGCCACACAGGGACGATGCCCGCGGCTGTTGGCGCGACCGTGTGGGGGGAGAAACGCCCCTACAACGAGTCGCCCGGGACGAAGTTGTGGCTGTACCCCATGAGGTCGAGCATCGACCAGAGCAGACCGCGCGCGGGGATGCGCCCGAGGCCCCCGGCCATGCAGGTTCGCTCGCCATAGTGCTGCTGACCATCGACCCGGCCGCCTGGGCCGGAGAGGATCGTGGGGACCGGGTCGCCAGAGTGGAACCCGAGGCTGCACGGCGTGGCGTGGTCGCCGGTCACCGCGATCACCAGGTCGTCGCGCAGCAGCGGCGCGAGCATCGCATCCACGCGGGTGAGGAAATCCCGTTTCTGCTCGGGGTGGTGATCGTGGCTGAGAACGTCCGCGCCCTTGATGTGCACGAAGACCAGGTCGTGGCTCTCCAGCGCCGTCGCCGCGGCGGCCACCTTGGCGCGGAGATCGCTCGTGGCATCGGCGGTGAAGCCCCGGTCGGTGATGGTCGCCATGTCGAGGGCCTTGCCGAGGCCGAGTACCGTCGCATCACCTGAGACTACCGCGGCTCGCACGGCGAACCGGGCGAGCAGTCCTTGAGAGATCTGGGCACCGCCGGCACCGCGTGGCAACAGGACGTTCGCCTCCGGCAGGCCGAGCGCACGACGCTGCTGGTTCACTGGATGGTCACGCAGCCGCTCGTAGGCGAGGGCGACGAAACGGTTCACCATCGTGGCGGTATGGTCCGCAGCCGTGTCGGTGGCGTCCAGTGCGCGGCACGGCAAGAGGCCGAGGTCCAGGCGTCCCCCGCCCGGGTCGACATCGGTGACCCGGGGCGAGAGGCCAGGCCCTCGCAGGCGCAAGGCGGCACGGAACTGGGCGGCAGGGACCAGGTGTGCGGTGACACCGTCACCGAGGTCCGCGCCGTCGATCGACGCCGCCAGCTCCGCCGTGCCTTGGCTGATCCGGCCCGCACGCCGGTCGAGGAGCGCCAGACGAAACGGATCGTCGGCGTCGCCCTTCACCGTGGCAAAGTTGCAGCGGAAGCCGATGTCGC
>JASFUG010000081.1:0-10409 GCA_050050395.1 Nitrospirota bacterium | reverse complement strand
TCCACCCCGTCGAAGTAGACCGACGTGGTCCGCTCGGGCGCCGGCGTGTGGGGCGATCCGTCGCCGTCCGCCAGGGTAGGCCGCTCGCTGCGGCCCACCACCTCGGCTCGCACCTGCACGATCTCGATCGGATGGTCCGGCCGGCGGTGGCCGAAGCGCTGGTCGTGGAGGGTCTCGAAGGCCGCCCGCCAGTCGCCGTCCGCCGGGGCATCCACCGTGATGGCGCTCTCGGTGCCGCGGTAGCGCAGGTCGACGCGGCGCTGGATGACGACCTCGGCGCCGGCGAATCCCTGGCCGCGGATGGCGGCACGGCCCTCCCCCTCCAGCCGCGCGAAGAGCGGCTCCACGGCTGCCAGGGCGGTGTCGTCGAGGGGGCGGCGCCCGCCGTCCGCCTCCCCGTGCCACGCCACGTCCGCGAGCCCCATGCCCAGCGCCGAGAACAGGCCGGCAAAGGGATGGAGGAGGATGGTGCGGATCCCCAGCCGGCGCGCGATGGCGCAGGCGTGCTGGCCGCCTGCGCCGCCGAAGCAGACCAGGGCGTAGTCCCGGACGTCATGGCCCCGCGCCACGGTGACCTCCTTGATCGCCTGGGCCATGTTGGCGTCGGCGATCTGCCGCAGTCCTTCGGCCAGGGCCACCGGCTCCATGGGGGTGCCGTCGCGGGTCAGGCGCGCCGCCAGGTCACCGAGGGCCGCGGCCACCGCCTCGCGGTCGAGAGGGAAGGGAAACCGGTCCGGGAGCACGCGACCGAGGTAGAGGTTGACATCGGTCACCGTCGGCTCGCTCGCCCGGGCGCGGCCGTTCCCGTCGCGCACGCCGTAACACAGGGGGCCGGGATCGGCGCCGGCGCTCTCCGGCCCCACCGAGAGGCGGAAGCCGTCGTATCGGCAGATCGAGCCGCCGCCGGCGGCCACGGTGTGGATGGCGAGCATCGGCGCGCGGATCCGGACGCCGGCGGTGAACGTCTCGTAGACCCGTTCGAAGTCGCCGTCGAACCGGCACACATCGGTGGAGGTTCCCCCCATGTCAAACCCGATAGCCCGCGGCTTTCCGGCCTGCCCCGCCAGCCAAGCCGTGGCCACCACGCCGCCCGCGGGGCCGGAGAGGATGGCGTTGTGGCCGCGGAAGCGGGCGGCCTCGGTGAGGCCGCCGGAGGACTGCATGAGGAACAGCTCGGCCGCAGGCATCTCGGCCGCCAGCTCGTCGAGGTAGGCGCGGATCAGGGGGGTGAGGTAGGCGTCGACACAGGTGGTGTCGCCGCGGCCGACGAATCCGATCTCCGGCGCGACCTCGTGGGAGCACGACACCTGGGGGAAGCCGACCTCCCGGGCGATCGCCGCCACTCGCTGCTCGTGGGCGGGATGGGCGAAGGCGTGGAGCAGGCAGATCGCCACCGCGTCGCAGCCGGCGGCCCACGCCTCGGCGAGGTCGGTGCCCACCGCCGCCGGGTCCGGCGCGGCCAGCACCGTCCCATCGGCGGCGAGACGCTCGTCCACCTCGACCACCCGTTGGTAGAGGGCCTCGGGCCGGCGGATCTCCAGGTCGAAGAGCTCCGGCCGCTGCTGGGTGCCGATGGCGAGGGCGTCGCGCAGGCCGCGCGTCACCACCAGGCAGACCCGTGCCCCCTTGCGCTCCAGCAGGGCGTTGGTCGCCACCGTGGTCCCCATGCGGATGCGGCACACCGGCACGGGCTCGCCCGGCCCCAGCCCGAGGATCTGCCGCACCCCCTCCACGGGGGCGCGATCCGATGACAGCACCTTCGCCACGTGCAGTCGACCTTCCGGCCCACGGCCGATGCAGTCGGTGAAGGTCCCCCCGCGGTCGATCCAGAATGCCCAGCGTCCCTCTGCCATCGGCGCATGGTATCCCGGGGCCGCGACGCGGGGCACGGCCACCTTTGGGTCCAATTGTCGCCCGGCAAGATGGTACCCTCCCGCCATGAGGGTGGATCACTGGCACGACGACGCGGATGGACCCTTCTCCGAGGGGGCGCTGCGCCGCAAGATGGAGGAGCGTGGCTACTTCGTGAGTCGTTACGTCTATCCGCCCGGCACCTGTTTTCCCGACCACACCCACGAGATCGACAAGCTGGACGGAGTGGTGTCCGGACGTTTCCGCCTGACCACCGACGCAGGCTCGGTGGTGCTGGAGGCAGGGGACTGTCTGCCGGTGCCGCGCGGCATGTTGCACAGCGCCGAGGTGGTGGGGCCCGAGCCGGTGGTGAGCCTGGACGGCATCCACTACGGATGAGACGGCGACCGTGGCCATCGACGATTACACCTTCGGCCGCATCACCATCGACGGGCAGCGCTACAATTCAGATGTCATCGTCCTGCCGGACGAGGTCCGCGACGGCTGGTGGCGCAAGGAGGGCCACTCCCTCGCGATCGACGACCTGGACGCGGTGGTGGATGCTGCGCCCGCGGTCCTGGTGGTGGGGACGGGGTATTACGGCCGCATGGCCGTGCCGGACGACACCCGGCGCTGGCTCGCCGGACGCGGCATCGAGGTGCGCATCGCCCCCACCTCGGAGGCGGCGGCGCTGCTCAACCAGCTACTGGAGGCCGACCCCGACGGCTGCGTCGTCGGCGCATTCCACCTCACGTGCTGACGTCGCCGCTTCGGGCTTCATTCGCCCGGCGTGTCGCCTACTCGCCGATGATCTTCACCAGCACCCGCTTGCGGCGGCGGCCGTCGAACTCGCCGTAGAAGATCCGCTCCCAGGTGCCGAAGTCCAGCCGGCCGTCGGTGATGGCGACCACCACCTCGCGGCCCATGACCTGGCGCTTGAGGTGGGCGTCGCCGTTGTCCTCGCCGGTATCGTTGTGACGGTAGGCCGAGGTGGGCTCATGCGGCGCCAGCTCCTCCAGCCACCGGTCGTAGTCGTGATGTAGCCCCGGCTCGTCGTCGTTGATGAACACCGACGCCGTGATGTGCATGGCATTGACGAGGACGAGCCCCTCACGGACCCCGCTCTCCCGCAGACACTCCTCCACCTGCGGCGTGATGTTGATGAAGGCGCGGCGCGACGGCACCTCGAACCACAGCTCTTTACGGTGACTCTTCATCGTCTCGGCTCCTGGCGGTCAGGGGGTAGCTCGCCTCGGGGGTGTGGACCGCCCCGTGGCGGGTGAGGGTGCTGGAGTAGAGGGTGATCTCCTCTACCGCAAACGGGTCGGTGCGGAACAGGCCGAACGCCTCCAGGTAGCGGCCCACCCGGGGGCCGGGGGTCTCCTTCAGCCGGGCGAGGGTGATGTGCGGCGAGAACTTGCGCCCGTCCCGCTCGACGCCGACGGCGGCGAGGGCGGTCTCGACCCGGCCGTGGAGCTGGTTCAGCGGCCCACTCTTCTCCACCCCGACCCAGACCACCCGCGGCTGGCCTCGAGGCGGGAAGTGGCCAACTCCCTGCAATGTCAGGGAAAACGGAAGGCCGTGGACCGCCCCGAGCCCCTCGCGGACCTCGCGCAGGATCCCGCCGTCCACCTCACCGATGAACCGCAGGGTCAGGTGGAGCTGCTCGGGGTCGACCCAGCGGGCGCCAGGTAGTCCACCGCGTAGGGGGGCGAGGCGCTCCTTCACCTCCGGGGGGAGGTCGATGGCGACGAATAGTCGGTACATGGCGGTGTCGGAGGCTGCGGGGTCCGGCGCCGGCGGTGAGCCCTGTAACGAGTGTACGGAACAATTGGCCGGCCGCCACCGGCGACCAGCCTTTCACCGCTCCCCCGGGGCATCCCGCTGTCAGGCAAGTCGACAGAAAAACCGCCTTCGTGGGAGACTGGCTCCATGTCGAACACCATGTACCTCGTCCGTCGCCACGCGCTCCTCCCCCTTCTCCTCGCCGCGGTTGTCGTCGCCTGTGCCGAGGCACCGAAACCGCCACCGGAGGAGGCGTACCGCCGAGCGGTGGAGGAGGAGCGGCAGGGCCACCACCAGGAGGCGAAGCGCCTCTTCGAGCAGGTCCGCGACGCGGACACCCCCGTACGGCTGGAGTTCCTGGCGGAGATCGGCATCGCGGACGCCCTGTACAAGGACCGCAAGTACGAAGAGGCGGCCGCGGAGTACTCGCACCTCTTCGACATCCACTCGGGGGACGCGATCGCCGACTACCTCAAGTACCAGCTCGGCATGTGCTACTACCGGCGCATCGATACGATCGACCGCGACCAGGGACTTACCCGCCGGGCGCGAAATGAGTTCATGGAGCTGGTCACGCGCTACCCGGAGAGCGCCCTGGTCCCGGCGGCCCGGGAAAACCTCCGGATGTGTAACGAGTTCCTCGCCAAGCGCGAGCTGTACGTCGGCGACTTCTATTTCACCAAGGGCAACTACCGCGCGGCGAAGACCCGGTACCAGCGCGGCATCAAGGAGTACGGCCGGGTGGACGCCATCCCGCAGCTCCTGCACCGGCTCGCGCTGGCGGAAGACGCCCTGGGGGAGGTGGCAGCGGCACAGAAGACTGCCAAGCGACTGGCCGCCGAGTACCCCGACGACCCGTGGAACCAGAACCTCGCCGCAGCCCTCGAGGAGCAGCGCCAGCGGCTGGCGGCGGAGGCGGCGGGCGAAGGGCTGATCAACCGCGTCCGGAACTGGTGGTCCGAGGAGGAGGAAGCGGCGCCGGTGCCCCGGGCGGGGGTCGAGAGCAAAGAGGCTCCTCCGGCAGCGGAAGAGCCTTCCGCCCCTCCTCCCGCGACGGGGACCGAGGAGGCCTCCCCCGCCTCCCAGCCGGAAGGCCGCCTGGGTGACGACGCGCGGTCGCCGGTGACCGTCTCGGCGCTCGATGCCGGCGCCACAACGCCCGCCGACCTGGCGCGCTGGCGGCGGCTCGCCGCGTGGCTACAGGGGCGGGGCGTGGCCGAGGCCGCACCCCTCCCCGCCACCACGCCCACCCCGGCGAGTACGGCGCCCACCGCTGCGGGCGAAGCGGACGAGGAGCCGTGGCCGGGCTCGACGGTGGCGACCGTCGATGCCGCCCCCCCGGTCGCTTCGCCACCCCGTCCGTCTCGCTGGCGCAGGTTTTTGACCTGGCTGCACGGGCCGGCCGAGACGCCGGAAGAGGAGGCGTCACGGGTCACTGCGGCGTCCCCCGCCCCCGCGCCCCCCGGTCTGATCGTGCGGCGCATCCCGCCGGTGGTGGACGATCCGCCACAACGTGTGCCGGTGATCCCCGAGGGAGAATCCGTGCAACCCACTGCGGTATCGGCAGCGCTGGCGGCCCCCGCACCCGAGCCCACGGTGGAGACCGCCCCGGCACCCGCCCATGCCACCGAGGTGTCCCGTCCAGATGCGCCACCGCCGGAGGCCGCAGCTAGCCTGACCACCGCACCCGTTCATGAGCCTTCGGCAGAAAGCGCGCCGGTGAGCCTCGATGCTGCCGCGCCGTTGCCTGAGCAGATCCCGCCGACGGTGGCAGCCGCTGCCTCCCCGTCACCGGCGCTGTCCACCGGTCCGGCGACGACCGACGTGGCGGCAGCAGGTCAAGGGGGTCTAGTGGTCGAAGAGTTTCCCGCCACCGACGACGGCGAGGAAACAGGTCTGCCGGCTGTACAGCACGAGTCCGTCACGCCGAATGTCGCCGAGGCGGCCGGCTCGGTGTCTCCAGAGCCTCCGACGGCGGAGTCAGTGTCGCCGGCCCCTCGCCCGTCCCTGGCGGAGCGGGTCGATGAGGCCATCGCTGCCGCCGGGGAGCCGCCCACGACGGCGCCGTCCGTCCCGGTCACCACTCATCCGGTGCCGACCACCGTCGAGACCGAGGCGGTGGCGGTGAGCGGTCAAGGGACGCGCAATCAGCCGCCCCGTCCCCTGCCACTCCCCGCCTACACCCGCCCCACCCCGCTCGCCTCCGGCGAGGCCGGACTGTTTCCCGCGGCAATTGCCGGCCGTCGGACCGAGACCGCGCCGTCGGTGGAATGGCGGCCGCTGACGCCCCTGGAGCGGTCCTCCCCCGTGGCGGAGCCGGTGGGCGAGGTGGCCCTCCCGGCCGTCGAGCCGCCGCAGGAGACCCCGGCGGAGAGGCCGGCGGCGCCGGATTTCTGGCGAGGCCTGCGTGACGCCTACGGACGCCTCGCCCAGTCGGAGGAGTAGTCCGACTCGGTGCCCGGGGTCGCGTTCCCCCGGGTGACCCACGTCGCTCCCGGCCTCCCGGCCGGACAGGCAGGGGTGGGGCCCAGCGTGAATCGGTTGGATCTCGGCAGGCTCGTGTCGGCGCCTCATCCGTGCCCGGTGCGGTTGCGTGCAGCCAGTCAAGAGGGCCACACGGTGGGCCGATGGGGTAGTAACCCTACGGAGGTCCCCCATGCGTTCCTGGCTACCGTTCGCCCTCGTGGCCGCGGCCACTGCCTGTGCCACGCTGCCCGATACGCAGCCGCTGCCCGCCGGGCAGGAGGCGGCCCATGCGGTGAGCGAGATCCAACCGGGCCACTGGCACGTGATGGTGCGGGTCAACTACTTCGCGCCGGAGGCGGAGGCTGAGCGTCTGCTACGGGCACGCGCCGCCGCCCTTTGTCCTGGCGAGGATGCGGTGCTGGAGCACCTCCGTCTGGTGAGTCAGCCCCACCAGGCCTCCGCCGAGGTCCACTGCCGTGCGATGCAGGACCCACGCCTCGATGACACCTCCCGTGATGTCGGCATGCCCGCCGAGAGGACGAACGTGACCACCCCCGGCCCGGTCCATCCACAGGTGGCGGCGGCTCCCGAGCGGTCCATGGAGCAGAGCGGCCTTGGTGTGGCTGCGCAGCGACCGCAGCCCGGCTATCTCCCGGCCTTCGCCTCGGTCGCCGCCGATCGTCGAGACGGCGAAGAACGGTCCTTCGCCGACGCGGAAAAGATTGTAACGGACGGCTGGATCCCGGCCACCGGCGACGCAACCGGGGCCGCCGCGGTAACCGTGGCCGTGGAAGAGCTTGCCGTTCCGCCACGCCAGGACGAGCCCGCAAAGAGGTTCTGGCCCACGGTGCGTGATACGTACGATGGGCTGTTGGCGGAGCTCGAATGAGTCTGCCACGCAGCGGCGCTTGAAGGGGCGTGGCATCGGGGCCCGCCCGCGTTACCCCGGCGGTTACCGCTCGCCCAGGGTGACCACGGCGGTCTGCCTCTCCGTGCCGCGGCGGAAGGTGAGCAGGAGTCGATCGCCCGCCTTGTGCGAGCGGAGCACGAAGACCAGGTCTTCGAGACTCGCGATCTCCTGACTCCCCAGGGAGACGATCACGTCCCCGGCCACCAGCCCCGCCGCCTCCGCCGGGCTCCCCTCCCGGGTGCCCGCGATCTTCACGCCGTCGGACCCGTCCGCCATCGCGGCGTAATCGGGCACGGTGCCGAGGTAGGCGCCGTAGCCGCGGCGGTCGCCGTGGCTCGGCTCGGCGCGACCGGTGCGCTGTACGGTGAGGGGAGCGCCACCGTCGAGCCGTGCCACCACGTCGGCGGCGAGCTTGGCGATCTCGATGGCGCCGGCGCCGTTCACCTTGTCCACCGTGTCGCCCGGCCGGTGGTAGTCGCCGTGGGGTCCGGAGGTGAAGAACAGGACCGGGACGTCGGCGGCGTAGAACGGCGTCATGTCGGAGGGCCCGAATCCGTCGCCGGCGGTAACACAGACCAGCGGGGTCGCGCCACACGCCGTCTCGACGAGGTCCGGCAGCTCGCGCGCCGACTCGACGCCGAACACCGTGAGGCGGTTGTCCCGCAGCCGGCCGACCATATCGAAGTTCACCATGGCCCGGATCCCTTCCGCGGCCGGCGGTCGGTCGCCCACGAAGCAGGAGGAGCCGGCGAGGCCGATCTCCTCGCCGGTGAAGGCGACGAACACCACGGGGTGGCGGTGGGGCCGCCCGGCGAGACGGCCGATCAGGTCGACCAGCAGGGCCGCACCCGAGGCGTTGTCGTCGGCACCCGGGTGAATGACGCCGGAGTCAGGGTCGAAGGAGCCCGCGGCGCCGTGGCCCAGGTGATCGTAGTGGGCGCCGAGGACAATCGCCGGTGCGTCCGGGTCGCTGCCGGGCAGCAGCCCGACGACGTTCCGCGTGGTGGTCTCCTGGCGATCCAGGGCGACGTGGCCGCGTACCTCGGGGAGGGGCACCGCGTGGACCGCCGGATCCCCGGCGTCGACGCGGCGCTGGAGGGTGGCGAGGTCCTGGCCGGAGGCGGCCAGCCACCGGTCGACCACGGCCTGGCGCAGGTGAAGCACCGGGATGCCTGCCTCCGACTCCGGCCCGGTGGCGACGAGCGGCGGCAGGGTGTCGTCCCCGGGTCGACCGACCGGGCCGTCCACCAGGAGCAGGGCGGAGGCCCCCGCCTCGCGGGCGACGAACGCCTTGTAGCGCAGGTCGGAGTAACGGCGCGCCGCCTCGGTGGAGAACGGACCCTCCGACTCGCCCTGGCCCGGCACGAAGCGCAGGGCCATCACCACCTTGTCCGCCACGTCGAGGCTCTCGTAGTCGTCCCAGCGCAGCTCCGGGGCGCGGATCCCGTAGCCGGCGAACACCACTTCGCCGGTGAGGGGGCCGCTGGAGGAGAACGAGGCGGGGAGGTAGTCGCGGTTGAGCTTCAAGGCCCGCTCGCCCACCGCCTGGAGCTGGTTGTCGTCGCCGAGGGTGACGGCGGTGGAGATCTCGAAGGTCTGGAAGAAGCTGTCGCCTGCCGCGCCCGGCCTTGCGCCAGCCTCGGCGAATCGCCGCGCCAGATACTCCGCCGCCTCCTCGGCACCGATGCTGCCCGCCTGCCGCCCCTCGCGGGCCGGGTCCGCCAGCCACCGGACATCGGCGAGATACGGATCGACGGCGGTGGGGATCGTGGTCGCGCCCGGGGGGGCGTCGACCCACTCGGCGACGAAGATGTTGGTGTCGTGTGGCCGGGTGTTGAAGCGGTTGGAGGCGAACACCAGGTAGCGTCCGTCCGGGGAGAACATCGGGAAGGCGTCGAAGACGTCGGTGTGGGTGATGCGCGTGAGGCGACCCCCGTCCACATCCACGGAATAGAGGTCGAAGTTGCGTCCCTGGGGATCCTGCCAGTTGGATGAGAACAGGACCCGCGTGCCGCTCGGGTGGAAGTAGGGGGCGAAGCTCGCACCGGGGAGATAGGTGATCTGGCGTGCCTCCTCGCCCTCGCCGTCGGCCACGAAGAGGTTCATCTGTGAGGGACGGACCAGCCCCTGGGCGAGGAGGGCGCGGAACTCCTCCAGGGCCGGCCCTTCCTTGAACCGCGATGCCCGCCACACCAGCTTGCTGCAGTCCGGCGAGAAGAAGGCGCCGCCGTCGTAGCCGGCATCGAAGGTGATGCGCCGCACGTCGTGTCCGTCGCCGTCCGCGACGTACAGATCGATGTCGCCGTTCGCCACCTGTGTGAAGACGATGCGATCGTCCTCCCGACAGGTGGTGGCCTCCGCCGTGTAGTTGGGAAGGGTGATCAGCGGGGTGAGATCTCTCCCCTCCCGGTCGACCCGGTAGATGTCGTAGCTCGGGTAGAGGGGCCAGACGTAGCCCTGGGAGTGGTCCGGCGGCGGCGGGCACTCGGGGCCGGCCGCGTGGGTGGAGGCGAACAGGATGTGGCGGTCCTGGTCGAAGAAGTAGGCGCAGGTGGTGCGGCCCTCACCGTTGCTCACCTGGCGAAAGGCGCCGGTGGTGAGGTCGAGGGTGTAGATCCGATCGCAGCCGCCCTCCTCCCACTTCGCCTGGAGCACCAGGTGGCGCCCGTCGGCCGACCAGTACGCCTCCGCGTTCTCGCCGCGGAAGGTGAGCTGGCGCACGTTCTTCAGGTGCACCTCGCCGGGGATGTCGGGCACCGGCCTGCCGGCACGGATCCGCCACCCCTCCGAGGGCGGGGTGCGGTGGCATGCGGCCAGGATCAGCACCGAAAGTAGCGTGACCGGAACGATGCGCGCGAGGAGTCGTGACATGGCGCGGAGGCTACCCGCGCCGGAGGCGGGCGGTCTACCGGGCGGATCGACGATGCTTCACCGGCGTCCATTCCGACCGGGGACCGGTGTTGGGGTGGTACGGCGAGAGATCATGGCGTTCGTGCGCCTGCCGCGCGGTCGCGAAGGCCCGTGTCGGGTAGAATGCGAAGACCCTACAGTTGCCATGGCCTTCCTGCCTGCCTACCTGAGCCTCCATCAAACCGGCGAGCTCTTCGAGCGCGTCGACCAGGCCGAGGCGATGCTTACCGAGTGCCGCGTGTGTCCCCGGGAGTGCCGCGTCGACCGCGCCGCGGGGGTGCTGGGCAAGTGCAAGGTGGGTGCGGCGCCGATGGTCTCCGCCTACCATGCGCACACCGGCGAGGAGCCACCGCTGGCCGGAGTCTTCGGCAGCGGCACGATCTTCTTCACCGGATGCAACCTGGCGTGCGTCTATTGCCAGAACTACGACATCAGCCACGATCGGGTGGGCGAGGTGGTCTCCGTGGAGGCGCTGGCGGAGATGATG
>JASFUG010000080.1:0-10506 GCA_050050395.1 Nitrospirota bacterium | reverse complement strand
GCGACGCCGCACGCCGCCGCCTGCAATAGGGAGACGCCGAGCCCCTCCATGAAGGCCGGATGGACGACCAGATCGAGGCAGGGAAGGATCCGCTCCAGGTCGGCGCGGAAGCCGGCGAACACCACCCTCTCTGCCACGCCTCGTTCCTGGCACTGTGCCTCCAGGGCCTCGCGCAGCGGACCCTGACCGAAGAGCAGGATGCGGGTACGCGGCACGGCCGCGAGCACCTCCGGGAGGGCGTCGATGAGAACCTGGTGCCCCTTGCGGGGGATGAGCTGGGCGATCACCGCCACGGCCGTCTCGTCCTCGGCCAGGGCAAACTCCCGGCGGAACCACGCCCGGTCGCAACCCGGACGATACGCCGCGGTGTCGACGGCGCTGTGGACGCAGACCACCTTGCCCGCCGGCACGCCTTCGGCGAGAAGCACCTGGCGGATGCCCTCGGAGATCGTCACCACCCGCTCGAAGGCGCCGTATCTGAAATGCGCCAGCCAGACCGGCTCCGGGTTGTCAACCCGCCGGGTGATGATCGCCCGCGCCCCGGCGAGGCGGGCGGCGAGCGGGCCCCACAGATCCGCGCCCCGGCGGCTGTGGACGTGCATGAGGTCGGGTCGGGTGCTACGGATCAGTCGTGCCATCTGCCACCCGAAGCGCGGGTCGAGGTCCCCCCGGATCGCCATCGGGTGGACCTCCGCCACCGGTGCGACTGCATCGCCGATGGCGCTTCCCTCGGGGCAAGCGAGGAGGTTTGTCACCCCCGCGTCATGGAGGCCGCGCAGGAGATAGACCACCTGCAAGGCACCGCCGTAGAGGTGCATTCCCGTCTCGACATGGAGGACCTTCAACGGGTCTCCTCGCTGCGACTCACCAGCTCCGACGCCGCGCGCGCCACGTCGTCCACGGTCAGGGCCACCATGCAGTCGTAGCGACCGTCGCAGGTCGGACTCCGCTTGCACGGCGAGCACGGCAGGTAGTGGTAGAGCACCCGGGTGGCGGGACTGGCGGTCTCTCGGTAGGGACAGGTGGCGCCGAACAGGGCGATCGTCGGGCGCGCGAATGCGCTCCCCATGTGGGTGAGGCCGGTGTCCACTCCCACCACCAGTCCGGCGCCGGCCACCACGGCAACGGACACGGCCAGCGGGGCTCCTCCCGCCAGGCTGCGGGGCGCGCCACCGGCCGCCTCGGCGATCGCCTCGCCGGCCGCAACGTCCCCGGGACCACCGAGGATGACCGGGGTGAGCCCCAGCTCCCGTTCGATCCGCTGCGCCAGCTCGGCCCAGCGATCCGCGAACCAGTGCTTCTGCGGGCGCGTGGTGAACGGGGCCAGCACCGCGTATTCGCCGACCACGCCGGCCTCGCGCAACAACGCCGACGCGCTCTGGCGATCACTCTCCGCCACCGCCAGGTGCGGGGCAAAGGCCCCCGGCTCGAGGCCGAGGATCTCCATCATGTAGCGATACTCGGAGCTCATCCGGTCGCTGTCCGGGCCGCGGCTGACGAGGCGGGTCAGGAGGAATCCACCGGGCTCCTTCGATTCGAAGCCGATTCGCTCCCGCGCCCCGGAGAGCCAGGCGAGGAAACGGCTGCGCGCCAGGCCCTGGACGTCGAGGGCGAGGTCGAAGCGCCGCCGCCGCAGCTCCCGTGCCAGTCGCCGTACCTCCCCCGCCAGGGCCAGCCAGCGCCCGCCCCGCAGGAGCTTCTCCCACTCCCCCTTCGACCACGGGATGACCTCGTCGAGACCGGGGTGGTTGCGGAGCAGCACGGCGAGGCCCGGGTCCGCCAGCCACGCCAGGTGCCCCTCGGGGTAGGCGCGGCGCAGCACGTCGATCATCGGGGACGCCATCACGATGTCCCCCATGGCGGTCGGTCGGATGATCAGTATGCGCTTCATGACCTGGGAGCCGTCCAGACGATGGCCGCAGCGGCGGATGGCCCCTCCCGGTGCCGTCGTGCCGGGCGGACGTTGCCCGGCTCAGCCACCGGCCCGTTCAGGCAGCAGCCCGAGGAGCTCATCGAGGGTGCGGATCGCCGGGAGGTCGATGGTCGGCAGACGGCCACGGTCGCGGCTCACCAGGATGGGGCGCAGGCCGACGGCGCGGCTGCCCGCCACGTCCTCCTCCATGTGGTCTCCCACGTGCACCACCGTCTCGGCGGCCACGTCCAGGTGGCGCAACGGGATACGGAACAGCTCGGCGTCCGGCTTGGCCAGCCCGTAGAGGGTGGCAAAGATGACGTCGTCGAAGAGGTCGGCGATGCCGAGGGCCGCCAGGACATCCGGGAGCCGGGAGTCGAAATTGGACACCACCGCCAGCTTGTACCCCCGCTCGCGGAGCGCGACGAGGGTTTCCTGGGTCTCCGGATAGAGCTCCCAACCCTCCGCGCTGCGGAACACTTCATAGATGTCCCGCTGGTACTCGTCGAAGTCGAGGAGCAGGTCGAACCGCCCGAACACCTTGTACACCACGTCGTACCACCACTGGGTCTCGATCTGGTGCAGGCGCGCACCGGAGAGACCGGGAAAGCGCAGCGGGCGGCTGGCCTGGATCACCTCGTGAAACGCGGTATCCAGGTCGGCCGCGTCGATCTCCGGGCGGTGGCGGGTCGCCACCCGCCGGTACACATCTCCCACCGAGCCCTTTACCTGGAAGAGGGTACCGACCGCGTCAAAGAAGAGGGCCTGAGTCGGTGGGCTCATCGTGGAGATCGCCGGGCATCGGTCAATTGCGCGGAGACAGGGTCCGGAAGAGCGGCCCCCGCCGCTTCCGGCGCGCAGGCTACCTCATCTCTTCGCGCTCGGGCAGGTTGCACGGTCGACATTGGACGCCACGACGACCCGATCCGGGCGATCCGCGGTGCTGACCGCGGTGCAGGGTCCGGCCGACCCGGGGTCGCGGCCACGCAGGACGCTGTTCGGGCGTCGGCGGGAGTGTTTCGTGTCATGAGCTTGCGTCGGGCCGACAGGTCGACCGTGTTGGTGGAAAGGGCAGCGCCAGCAAGGCTGTGTGTCTCAGGGTGAGACTCGGCTCATCGCGCTGTCAATAATCCTGACAGCGGATCTTTCCTTATTCGATAACGGCTTATGTTTTCGCGCCGCATTGGATGTCAATGGTTTTTACGCCCACCGCGAGAATTCCTTGTAACCCTTACCACGTAACTCGTTGAAATTATTTGACTGTCCGCCCTGGCGCAGCAATTGCTTACGTTACAGACAAGGGCGCGGTGTCCCCGGCCGTGCCGGGGAGCGTGGCCCGAGGTGTCGTGAATACGGACCCGCGGAGGGACGAACCAGGAAACCATCCAGTCGGTGACAGCTCGGTGCGATGCGCGTTGCCTTCCACGCGCGATGCGTAGGAGAGCCCAGACTCAACCACGGGAGGAGAGGAGAGGTCGATATGAAGATGAAAACGTTCTTGATGCGTGGCGTGGCGGCCGCCTTGTTGCTGGCCGGGACCACCGCCCACGCGATCAGTCTCGGGTTCAGCCCGTCCGACCAGGTGGCACCCGTCGGATCCTCCGTCGACGTGGACCTGGTGATCTCCGGTCTCGGGGAAGGCGCCGCGCCCTCCCTGAGCGTCTTCGACCTGGACGTGCTCTACGATTCCGCGATCCTCGGCCTGACCAACGTGGCCTTCGGTGATCCGGTCTTCGGCGATCAGCTCGATATTTTCGGCTTGGGGTTTAATCCAACCGGCGTCACCCCCGTCGCCGGCGGGACGAACCTCTTCGAGATCTCTTTGGACTTCCCCTTCGATCTGGATCTCTTCCAGCGCGGGAGCTTCGCCCTGGCGCGGCTGACCTTCGATGTCCTGGACATCGGCACCAGCCCCCTCGACCTTGCGAACGTGATCCTCGGCGACTCGTTCGGCGCGCCGCTGGAGGCGACCGTGGACCCGGGGAGCGTCGCGGGGGTCCCCGAGCCCGGCACGATCACCCTGTTCCTCATGGGCGGGTTGGCGCTCGGCTTCGCTGTGCGGCGTAACGCCGCTTGAGGCGCCACGCCTGAACGAACCAAGCCATCCGGGCATGGACGGCGGCGGGGTCTCCCGCCACCGCTCCACCCGGCTGGCGTAGGCGCTCGATGCATCAAGACTGCGAGCGCGACATCCCGCAGCGGATCGTCCACGGAGGCCATCGCGTACGATCTTGCACACCGCCGGCCTTCCCCTCCTCCGAGGCGTCCTTCCCCTTTTCACCCGGCGGTGCCACGCCAGCGGTTACCGGAATCATCGCCTGGCTATCCGGCCGGTGATTGTGGCGGAAGCGCGAGAGCACCACGTGAGCCGAGGTGGTTGCGTCGTACGGCCGAGTCGACCGGTAGGACAGGGGCCACGCAGATTCGCACGCGCGGTGATCGCGCCCGCACCGCGTCCAGGGCCGAGCAGCGCGAGGCATGCGGATCGACCACGGGAGACATAGGCGCGTCCCGAAGAACAGATGGTGCGGCATGTCCACACAGACCGCCGCCGGTTCCGTGATCGGGTCACGTTGCTCGCAATCATCACGCCGGTGGATCGGAATGGGGGGAGACCGCCTTGCCGTAGGTGCGGATTCATTCGCACGCGACGCCGGACGCTCCGGGGACAGCGTGTCGGCCGAATGAATTCGGCCCTGCCCTGGGATCTGTCGGCCACCGTGTCGCGACGCAGGCCGGCGGGACATGTCGATCCGGGGCGACTGATCGCAAAGAAAAAGAGGGGCCTGGCGATGCCAGGCCCCTCTTCTTTTCCAGCGTACCTCGGCGCCTACTCGGTCGCGCAGTAGGGTCGGGTGCACATGATCACGAGGATTCTCGCGTCGAGGGAGGTGATCACCCCGTCACCGTCGAGATCGCAGGTCGTGCATTCGCTGGCCGGCATGTTGCGGTAACCCATGAGGATCGTCAGGTCGTCACGATCCACGTCGGTGTCACCGTCGTAGTTGCCGTCGAGGAGGCAGGCGGCCGAGCAGCCGTCGCCGTCGACCTGGTTGCCGTCGTCGCACTCCTCACCCGGATCCACGGCACCGTCGCCGCAATACGGCTGGATGGTGCAGACCGCCGAGCAGCCGTCGCCGTCCAGGTTGTTGCCGTCGTCGCACTCCTCGCCGAGGTCGAGGTTGCCGTCGCCGCAGATCGCCTCCACCTGGCAGAGGGCCGAACAGCCGTCGCCACCGACGTTGTTGCCGTCGTCGCAACCCTCACCGGTATCGACGGTGCCATCGCCGCAGAACGCCTCGACGAAACAGTAGCCGGAGCATCCGTCGCCACCGACGATGTTGCCGTCGTCGCACGCCTCGCCGGGATCGACGACGCCGTCGCCGCAGATCGGAGCGGAGGCACCGGCGATCACCGTATCGAGCACGGTCTCGCACGCATAGACCCCGGGGTTGAAGGGGATGACGATGTCATCCGGGCTGATGGTGAGGGCCAGCTGGTCCTCGGTGCCGATCGGAGAGGACGGGAAGCCATCGATGTCGAAGGGATCGAGGCTGTTGCGCGCGTAAATCTGCGAGGTGGAGAAGCTCACCACCCCCGCCCCGGCGCCCTCGACGAAGGCGGTCGACGAGCCGGCGATAAAGTCGTACTCGTCGTAGAACCCGACGGAGACGAAGGCCGAGATCGATACGTCGATCGCGACCCCCACGCACAGGCTGGTGAAACAGCCGTAGCTGCCATCCGGGCCATACGCCACGCCGAACTCCTGCGCCTCGCCGACCCCGACCGCGAACCCGTCACCGGCCGCCCAGGTGGTCGCCAGGCCGAGATCGAACGCGGTCTGGTGGAGGCCCGGGCTATAGAGCGTCAGACAGGTCTGCTGGTCGATCGCCCCCTCGTTGGCGTTGGGGAAGCACTGCAACGGGTAGTTGCACCCGTCGGTGAAGCACGGGTCGCACGCCAGCCCCGGCGCGCACAGGTTGAACGCCGAGCAGCCCTCGCCGACGGTCTTGTACTCCTTGCACCGCTGGGTGCCCCCCTGACAGAACAGCCCGTCATCACAGGGAACCCCGATGCCGCACGGCTCGTCGAGCTGGGGTGGATCGTGGCGGCAGACCCGCAGGAAATCACACACCAGGCCCGCCTCGCAGCTCCCCTGGCCGATGCCGGAGCAGCTATCCCCGGCGCCACCGCGGTCGCCACAGGTACCGGCGATGTCCGCCGAGCAGACCAGGGCACCGGCGCAGGGGACACCGATCCCGCACGGCTCACCGCGCTCCGGCGGATCGTGCCGGCACACGCTACTGGCATCGCAGACCAGCCCCGACTTACAACTATCGGGCACGAGCAGATTGCACGCGTCGCCCGCGTCCCCCTGCTCCTCGCAGCGGCCGCCGACGGCCGACGAGCACGCCAGGCCCGAGGCGCACGGAACACCGGTGCCACACGGCTCGCCGAGCTCCGGCGGGTCGTGGCGGCACTCCAGGAGGGCGTCACACACTAGCCCCGCCTCGCAGGTCCCCTGGCCGATGCCGATGCAGGAGTCCCCCGCCTGACCGCGTGCCTCGCAGGTTCCGGCGACGGGCGAGGAGCAGGCGAGGTCGCCCGCGCACGGGACGCCGACGCCGCACGGCTCCCCCTCCTGGGGCGGATCGTGGCGGCAGGTGCGATTGGCGTCGCACACTAGGCCCGAGGCACAGCTTCCCTGGCCGATCCCGGAACAAGAGTCACCCGCCTGGCCGGGGGCCTCACAGCGGCCGCCGATGTCCGCGGAGCAGACCAGGCCCGAGGCGCAGGGGACCCCGATGCCGCACGGTTCCCCCGACTGGGGCGGGCTGTGGCGGCACTCGCCGATGATGTCGCACACCAGGCCCGGTTTACAGGGGACGGTAAGGCCGCAACTCTCGCCGGCATCACTCTTCTCCGTGCAAATGCTCGAGGTAATACTGACGACGCGGCAGTAGTCGTGGCTGTGCGAGCACGGATTGAAGACGCTGCAGCTCTCGCCCGTGGCATGCGCCTCCCCCGACCAGACGGTGCCGGTCACGAGGCAGGCAACGAACAGCCTGACGGCGAGCGAAAAGATGCGGCTTCGTAGGTCGGTCCCCATGGTGTACCTCCGCTTAGTCGTTGTCGTGATTGCGATCGCGCATCCGGTGCGAACGGCACTCCCACGACCGACCGCCACCCACGGGAACGACCCACGCCCCCTGAGCCTCTGGCAAGATCTGCCGCTGCTCACCGCACCACCCTCCTGGACTCCGCATGGGGACCGCGACGGAGCCCCTCGCTCCGTCCCCGCAGGCTTTATCCAATTAACTCACCTGAAAAATAAGCAATATCGGTACCATAAGAAATTGGACCGGGGGCACACCCCGGAACCCGTTGAAATCGCGGAGGGCTACCCCTGTTGACCTGCCGACGCCAGGAACTGGTCGCCGTCGGGGTGTGTATAGAATAGCGACACGAGATGTCCCCCGATCCCTCCCGAGAGGCCGGCGGCGCCCGTTTCTCGACTACAACCCACTGTTTTTTCAGATATTTTCTGCCGGACGGCGAATCGTTAAGCAATCCGACACCAAGATCAGATAATCTCAATATGAAACACCTGTGAGTCGCCGGCGCCGTCTCATCGCCGTTCCTGCGAGCATCAGCCGGGACAGCGATGGAAACAGGAAACAGCGCCGTGCGTAGACCGTATGGAGCGGGACGCTCCCGGGTCTGATGGAGGGCGAGTCGTAGGGTGCGCCAACCGCAGGGCGGCGCACCGGGTCCGAGGCAGCGCGGCAGGTTGGGTCGCGGTGCGCCTCGCGTTGCTCGGCAGCACCCTGCAAGGGCACGCACTCCATCCTAAGGGGGTGAAGCCCCGGACATGCGCCGGGTACCGAGGGGGCGCGTGGCGCCCTCCTCCATATCCGGGCGGGCTTCAGCCCGCCGAACGTCAAAGCGCTTGAAGACGCGGCATCGGCCGGCTGAAACCGGTCCTACGGGTAGAAGCCGCGCCCACCGAGCGCGGGCCTCGTCCCCCGCCTCTCAAGCCACCTCGTCCAGCCGCGCCTCGGCGGCCTCCAGGGCCTGGAGCCGCTCCTCCCACTGTTGGGTGAGGGCGGCGCTGCGCTCCTCCGCCTCCTCGTGACGGCGCACGCAGTCGGCGAAGGCGGCCGGGTCCTGGTTGTAGAAGTCGGGGTCGGCGAGGCGCTGGGCGAGGCCCGCCGCCTCGGCCATCGCCGCCTCCACCTCCGCCTCCAGCCGCTCCACCTCCCGGCGCAGGGTGGTGGCGGCGTTCTTCAGGCGCCGGCGCTCCTCGCGCTGGGCCTGGCGATCGGCCTTGGCATCGGTCCGTTCCCGGCCGCCGGCGCCGTTACCCGGACCCTCCGCGGCGTCTGAGGCGGCCGCCGCCTCCTTCTCCGCCTGCTCCCGCGCGTAGCGGTACGCCTCGTAGCTGCCCGGGTAGAGCTGCACCCGGGCCGGCGCCCCGGGGGTGTCGCGGTCGCGCTCGATCTCGAGGACGTGGTTGACCACGGCGCTGATCAGGTGGCGATCGTGGGTGATCAGCACCAGGGTCCCGGTATAGTCGTGCAGGGCCCGCTCCAGCACCGCCCGCGCCGCCATGTCCAGGTGGTTGGTAGGCTCATCCAGGAGCAGGAAGTTGGCGGGCCTGACCAGGAGCCGCGCCAGGGCGACACGGCTCTTCTCGCCGCCGGAGAGGACCGCGATCTTCTTGTCCACGTCGTCGCCGGTGAACAGGAAGGCCCCGAGGATGGCGCGCAGCTCGGACTGCGACCGGTCCGGTGCCACGGCGGTGATCTCCTGGAGGATGGTGTTGGTGGCGGTGAGGGTCTCGGAGCTGTGCTGGGAGAAGTAGGCGCGAGTGACGTTGGTGCCGAGGCGCAGGGTGCCGGCGTCCGGCTCCACCGCCCCGGAGAGGAGCTTCATGAAGGTCGACTTGCCCACGCCGTTCGGCCCGACCAGGGCGATCTTCTGGCCGGCCTGGATGGTGTGGTCGAGGCCGTCGTAGACGCAGGTCGTGCCGTAGTGCTTGGCGAGCCCGTCGATCTCCACCACCACCTTGCCGGAGCGCGGCGGCTGCGGGAAGCGCAGGCGCATGGTGGCGGCGTCGTCCTCCAGCTCGATACGCTCGATCTTGTCGAGCTGCTTGACGCGGCTCTGCACCTGGCGCGCCTTGGTCGCCTTGGCGCGGAACCGCTCGATGAACCGCTCGGTCTCGCGGATCTTGCGCTCCTGGTTCTCCTTGGCGGCGACGAGCTGGGCGCGCCGCTCCGCCTGCTGTTGCACGAAGGCGTCGTAGTTGCCCTTGTAGGCGACCACCTGGGCGTTCTCCACCGACGCCACGTGGTGCACCAGGTTGTTGAGGAAGGTGCGGTCGTGGGAGATCAGGAGGATGGCCCCGGCAAACTCCCTCAGATACCCCTCCAGCCACACCACCGCCGCCAGATCGAGGTGGTTGGTGGGCTCATCCAGCAGCAGGATGTCGGGCTCGGCGAGGAGCAGGCGCGCCAGGGCCGCCCGCATGCGCCATCCGCCGGAGAGCCGGCTCACGGGCCTGGGGAAGTCGTCCTTGCGGAAGCCGAGACCCAGGAGGATGCGCTCCGCCCGCGCCTCCAGGTCGAAGCCGCCCAGGTGACCGAAGCGCTCGAAGAGGTGGCCCTGCTCCTCCACCAGGGCGTGCAGGCGGTCGTGGTCGGCGATCGGATGGGAGAGGAGGGCGGTTACCTCCGCCAGCCGCGCCTCGATGGCCGCCACCTCCCCCTGGGAGCCGGTGACGCTCACCAGCAGGGGGGCATCGCCGGTCTCCTCCACCTCCTGGCGCAGATAGCCGACCGTCAGGTCGCGCCGCCGGCCTACCTGGCCGCCGTCCACCTCCGCCTCGCCGGTGATGATCCCCAGCAGGGTGGTCTTGCCCGAGCCGTTCGGGCCCACCAGCCCCCAGCGGCTGCCCTGCTCGATGCGCAGGCTGACCCCGGAGTACAGCACCCGGCCGCCGAACTGCTTGTGGACGTTCTGCAGGGAGAGCATACGGGGCGGGGTGCGAGACGGGGACTGGAACGCAGACACCCCAGTCGCCCGCAGGGGCTGGGGGCAGGGCGCGGGAGATTACCACGTCGCCTGGCACATCACCCGACCCAGCAGCATCCCGACCCGACGCCATGCATGTCGAGAGGAGCGGGATGATCGTCGTTTCGGCTTCCGCCGGGCAGGGTCCGGGCGACCTGCCCGCCGTGAAGGAAACGCCTCTCGCCAGGCCCACAAGACCCAAAGAGGCGCCGCACGAAACCGTTCCCGGCTCGCCCCGTTGGCCTTCCTCCCCCGCTTTCACGGAGGCAACACCCCACTGAGAATGACCTTCCTCTGCGCTGCGGACGGGCACTCACTCGCCGTCGTCGATCAGGCGGGTAAGACCGACCGCCCGGATCCCGTCCCCGATGGCGATGGCCTTGTCGCCGGGGTAGACCACGGTCAGCTCATCGAGGGCCAGGTCATCCCGGGCGATCCCGAGTGAGGGGGTGACCTTGGGGGTGTCGGTGTACTTGACCTCGAACCCGTGACGCTTCCCGTCCTGGATCAGGAGCAGA
>JASFUG010000079.1:0-10517 GCA_050050395.1 Nitrospirota bacterium | reverse complement strand
CAGGATGCCCCCCACCGGCTCGCGCTTGCCCACCGCGCCATCGGCCTCTTCCACTTCGGTTTGGTAGTAACCACGGACCACCCCTCCCAACAGGTCGCCGTCGAGGACGACGTGTCGTGCCATCAGCAGTAGCTGGCCGGCGTCGCTGCCCTGGACATAGGCAGTGGAGTAGTCCTTGAGGGGGGCGGCCCCGCCCGTGTAGAGGCCGGTGAACTCGTCAACCACCCCGTAACGCGCGTGGACCGTCTCCTGCCGATCGAGCAGCGCGTCGTAGTGCAGCCACTGGGGGGCCTCGCTAAGGTCATAGAGCCGTTGGCCAGAGAGGAGCTTGGTGGTCTCCACCTGGCCCTCCTGAAAGCGGAAGCCACCGCCCGCGAAATCGAGGGTCCCGCCCGCCCGAAGAATGAAGTCATTCGCAGGGCGGGTCATCTGAATGATGCCCCCGGTCGTGCTCCGTTCCTCGGCTGTCAGCTCCTCCGCCGTGAGGTGGCCCGAGACGTCGCCGACGGCGGATCCCTCACGCACGTCCACCGACACGGTTGCTCCCTGGAGCACGCGACCCTTCTGGCCGTAGTCGTCACGCAGCTCCACGCTGTTGAGCTGTGCCTGGACCACGTTGCGCGACGCCGGCTCGTCGACCCAGTTGCCGCTCACGTCGACACGGCTTCCGGCATCGAGGTAGATCCGCTCGTTCGCCGACAGGTTGATCGTGCCGGAGGGCGCGGAGATCTCCCCACGATGCTCGATCCGGGCAGCGATCACGTCGATGTGTCCCCCGCTGAAGCCGAAGGACTCGTGCTCGGCCTCGTCCGAGTCGGAGACCGGTGACGTCGTGGTGCTGTAAGGGCCGGTGGCGACCGTCTCGTCCGCAGCCAGGACAATCTGACCGTTGCGCCGGATCGCGGTGACGGCCTGGATCATGCCGTCCTGGTTGACCAGGCGGCCAAACATTCCGGTCCAGCCGGAATCGGTCTGGATCTCGCCTCCCTCGCGGTTGCTCGCGACGCCGTCCTCCCCGGCGCCGGTCGTCCGTGTCACGGCCAGACCCCCGCTGCCGTCCGAGGCGATCCGCACCGCGTCGCCGGCGACTAGGGCGACCTTGCCAGAGGGCGCCACGATCCGCCCACCGTTTTCGGCGTCGGCGCCGATCAGCACCACGGAGCCGAGGGAGTCGGTCTCGATCGTGCCGTAGTTGGCTACGGGGCCCGGTGCCTGCCCGTCGGGGGCAGTGAACCGCTGGAGTCCGATGTCGAAGTCGTCGATGTCGAGATTCAGCGCTGAGGCGACCAAGGCGTGCAGGTTTACCTTGGCATCGGGGGCGAAAAGGATACCGTTGGGATTGATCAGGAAGACCTTCCCATCGGCGGTGAGCTGACCGAAGATCTGGCTCGGGTTCTGATCGAAGATGCGGTTCAGCGCCTCCCAATCCGCGTTGCCCCGCTGGTCGAAATGCACGGCGGCATCGCTGCCGATGTCGAAGCTCTGCCAGTCGATCACCGCCCGCCGCTCGTCCTGGTGAACGACCAGGCGACTGGCACCCGGCATTTCCAGGGCCTTGACCCCGCGCACCAATTCCCGCGCCTGCGGCACGGTGTTCGGTGCCGGCGGGGTGACGCGGCCGAAGGCGCTGTGCAGGCCGGGGATCGCCGGGCCGGCGTAGGCCTGCAGCGCCGATGTCAGTACGACGCACACCAGCCCGAGGAGAATCCCCCGGGCGAGCCAGAGCCGGAGGGCGGGTGTCTGCCACGTGAAGACACAACGACACCGAGACGCGACGGGCGGCCCCCCTACGGCCATCCCAAGTCCTGTGCGTCTTTGCGCCTTCGCGTCTTTGCGTTGTCTTCGACTCATAGCCTTCGCGCTCGCCAGTTAAAAGTCATAGAGCGCGCTGAAATGGATCCGCATGTCGCCCGGCTCTGCCACGTAGCCAGACGCGCTCTCCACCCTTGCCTGTGCGCGTGCGACGTCAACGGTGAACTGCAGGCCGTCCCAGAGCCGGCCCCGGAGCCCGGCGCCAGTGCCGCGCAGCTCCTCGATTGCGTCCTGGCCGGGCAGGGGTGACTTGGTCTTGGTGCGCGCCGCGTCGTAGAAGAGGAAGGGGTGGAGATCTAGGTGGTCGTCCCACAGGCCGACGATCTGGGTTAGGTCCGGTCCTTGTAGCTCGATCGAGAGCCGCCCGGCGTTGTCACCCAGCACGGTCACCTCCGGATAGCCACGCACCGAGTCGACGCCGCCCGCCGAGTACTGCTCGTTGGAGATGAGGGGCTCGTTGGCAAGCTGGCCTTGGCCCGTGCCAGTCAGGGACAAGCCGAAAGGCAGCTTTTGCACCCGCTCCACACCGGCGGTGAAGTACAGGTAGTTCCCGCGCGCGCGGAAGCGCTTCTCCTCGAATTCACCCTGGTCGGTCACCAGACGGCGAAGGGCGAGGTTGAAGCCCGCGTCGAATCGGGTCACACCGCCAGCGTCGGGCAGGGTCGCGGCGTATGACAGAGAGAGGGGGAGGTAGCGAACCGACGGCTGGATCTCGTCGCCCTGGGTTTCACGGAAGTTCTTGTAATCGACGCCGAAGGTGACGTTGTGGTTGTACTCCTCGTAGGTGGGGAGTGAGACGACGTACCGCAGGCCGTAGATCTCCCCCTCGCCGATCACCTGTGCGCTGCCGCCGGCGCCGACCGGAGACACGGTATTGCTATCGGAGACGACGCTGTAGATGGCCAGGTAGTCGTCGGTGTCCCACGGTGCCGGCAGGGAGTAGGAGGCGACGAAGACCTTGACCTCGTCGGTCTCCTGCGGCGAGGTCTGATACTGCAGGGCAACGGAGTGGTCGCGTTGCCACAGGTTGTCATAGCTCACGCGGGCGCTGAGACGAAGGTCCGATGTGGAGGACGTGGAGCGATTGTTCAGCTCGACGCGGCCGTGAAGGGGCAGCTTGTCCTGGACCTTGAGCTCCACGTCGATGGTGCCGGGCTCCCGACCGGGCATCATCACCGGCGCGACCTTGAAGTTGGGATTGCGGTTGGCGCGTGTGAGGTCCGCCTGCACGGCGGGCAGGTATATGAGCTCATCGGGGCTCAGGGACGGGAGCTCCCGCATGATCTTCTCCTTGGCGAAGAAGCGGTTGCCCGTGATGCGTACCCGCCCGACCCGGCTCTCCACCACCTGCAGGCGAATGACGCCAGTCTCCGTAGTCTGCTCCGGGATGAAGACCAGCACCGCGGGGTAGCCTGCCGAGTGGTAGAGCTGTTCGAGGGCAGCGCGCGCCGCCTCGACGTCCTCGATGGTCTTGGCCGCACCGATGTACTGGCGCAGCTTGGCGTCGATCCGCTCGATTTCCAGGAGGCTATTCCCGTCGACGGCGAAGCGCTCGACGGTAAAGGTGAGGGGCTCACCGGCGCCCGACAGTGGCGAAAGGATCATGGCGACGAAGAACAGCAGGGAAAGTCCGGCATACCGCGTGCTCCATGTTGCATACCTGCCGATCATGAACGCTGACCCGCCCGATCCGATCCTTGTGGCGCACCTGCCCGACTGCCGGTTACGCGTGCGGTCCGGGACCGATGGCAGAGAGCAGGTCGTCCCGCAGGGTCACTGGGTCACGAAAGCCGTCGAGTCGGCTAATCACTTTCCCACCGGATCCCAGCACAACGATCAGGGGAAAGCCGGTTTGGTCATAGGCACGCTTGTACTCCTGATGGATGTCCGAATTGACCTTCACCCACACGAATCGATCCCGGAGATCAGTGATGCGCGGATCGACCAGGACTTCACGTAACAGCCGCTGGCAGTAGGGACACCAGTCGGCGTAGAGAAGGAGCACGACGGGCCGCCCACCCGCGGCGGCCTCATCGAGGCCGCGCGCTTGATCCGCGACCCAGGGAATCGTCCACTCCGCAAAGGTGGCTGCCTTGGTGACCGAGATCACCTCAAGCTCCAGCACGAAGTCTTCGCCGGCGCGCGGGTGGTTGAAATCCACCGTGACGTGCTGGTCATCGGCGGCGACGATGCGGCCTTTCCGCCCTTGCATGGGGATTTCGCTGCCCAGGATGGGGTCGAAGCGTACATGGACGCCCGTCTCGTCCTGATGAATCTGAGTGGTGCCGAAGGGCCGACTCACTGCGGCCCCCTCGTCCCCCACCAGCCGCAATGTGACGACGGTTTCGCCAATCTCCTCGACGCGGCCGCGGATCGACGGCAAGACGTCGACCTCTCGATCGAGCGCCGGGTCACCGCCGAAGCGATGCACGAAGGCGGCCGTGGGGACCTGCATCGTCTCGGGCAGCGTTTGCTCCCGCGGGAGCTGTACGACGTCCTTCGCATGCCGGTTGCCGAACGCCCGGGCTGCGGGCAGCTCGATGGTCCGATGCTGAGCCAGGTGCATACCAACGATGGAGTCGGCGATCCCCGGGAAGCTCGCGCTGGAGCCGGCTAGGACCGCCTCGGGATCGCCCGACATCGGATCGCCGGCGAGCGCGTCGGCACTGGCTGCGGAAGAGGTCCATCGGCGTACGTGGCTTGCCACGATCGCTCCATGGGTATCGCGCGCCGTGTAGCGGACTCGGGCAAGATCGCCGTGCTCGACGATCACGCCGTTCGGTGCCCCCTCCACCACCGCGGCGGCGGGTGGAGCGACGGCCGTGCCGGCACAAGCGACAAGCAGGAAGGCGGCGACCGCCGACACGACGGCTTGGAACAAAAGATATGGCGACTTCCTCTTCATCCTGGTGTCACTCGTGCGACGCCTGAGCCGTCTCGGCCGCGCCGGGCAGCCGTACGGGTATGACCTCGCAACGCAGGGCTTCGCCCCCGAATGGATGGCCGAAATCCAGGGTGAACATGGAAGCGGTTACGTTGACGATACGCCCCACGAGGGGACCGGTGCGCACCAGCCCGCCTTCCTCGGCCTCGATGTCGATCTCGAAGTGGTCGCCGGCATCGCGCACACGCGCCGGCCCGAAGGTGGTCGCCAACACGGTCCCTGGCTCGGCCTCAAGTCTAAAAGTGACCTGACCGCCAGCGATCTCAACGACCTGACCGGTCATCCCGGCCTCGAAGGCGACAATGTCGCCGATCTCCGGGGCCTTTCCGGTCTTCGCCTCGTATTCGGGGAGTGTGGTGGTGAGATCCTTCGACCGGGTACGTACCCGTGCCAAGTCGATGAACCGTTCGTGGCGAGGCAAGGCCGCGTCCGTGGCTGCCGTCACCTCGACACGCTGGCTGGAATCCGGGGACAGGCCGACGACCTGGCGTGTCAGGGCCGCGGTGAGCGCCTCGTCGAATCCCTGAGCCATGGGTTGCTGCGAGGCCTCCGCGGGCTCGCCCGCGATGACCGTCACGGGCTGGTAGGCGCGAGGCATGGCGAAGATCCCCGCCTTGGGAAGGTCCGCATCTTGCGTGACCGCTTCCGACGTGGTCGCGGCGATCGCGCCATCTACCGTCCGGCACGTATAGTCGATCTGCACTGGGTCTCCTGCGCGAATTGCCGCGGGAGATGGGGGCAAGGTCGCGCAGCCACCGAGGCTCAGCGAAATGGCGATAAACGATGGGAGACAACGCATCTTGACAATCCTTTGTAGACCCTATTTTGGTTGCCGTACGGTGCGAGGACCGCCCGACACGCACCGTGTGCCGGCCAGGCCTCGGGGCGCGATCCCACGTGCGTCGTCCCAAGGCGAAGAACGATCCCATAGGTAGGTCACAGCAGGGTCGCAGGGATGTCACATTTCCAAATGGGTCGTTGCGCTGGGATGCATCCCTAGCCAGCCAATGAAAAATCGGCAAAAAAAAAGGGGGCCTGCCACCGGCAGACCCCCTTCGCCGCAACCGCGGGGTACCGCGAGCTAGGGCTGCTTCGGATACGCAAAGTCGTTCGACTTCTCGCAGTGCATCTCCGCCCGGGCGGCCCAGTAAGCGTACTTGGCCGGCAGGAAGGTCGCCAGGTTTCCGCCGTCGGACATGAAGTCGACGAGCTCCAACACAATCGGATGGGTGGTGGCATACACCGGCTCGTTCGGGTCCTCATACAGCCACTGGGCGGACCACCACGGGTAGTCGCAGTAGACGATCTCGTTGTGGAAACCGAACTCGCCCTGGTACGCGACCTCGTTGACGTGCTCGCACTTTCCACCCGCGACGTGCTGACCGACGCAGGTATCGGCATCGGCGTAACCGACGGCGCCATGGGTGGCGGTGGACTGGCCACCGTTCTGGTCCACGCAGCGCATCATGTCGGAGGAGGAGTCGTTGAAGTAGACGACCGGCTGATGGAAGAGGGCGGCCGGTCCAGGCAACACCTCGTTGGTGACCAGCGACCAGTCGCCGCGCATCACGGCGGCATCGATGGTGGCATGGGTGCCGGAGCCCGCGTGGCGCAGGCACACGATCACCCGCTTGGCTGGCCAGCCCGGCCCGAAGTCGGACCAGAGCTCAATGTTGCCGCTGTAGATCAACACGATCTTCAGGCGGGTGAGGTTGTCAACGGCGGGCAGCGCATCCGCGTTGACGAACGCGCCGAAGGGCACGACCAAGGGGTTGTAGTGATCCAGGGAGCTCGCATCGATGCCATTGAACGTGCGGTCGGTCTGTGCGCCGCCCAGGTGGCCATACTTTGCGCCGTGGCTCGACTGGACGAAGGTCTCACCGGCGACATCCGAGGCGCCGAGGTGGATGTCCTTGCAGATCGTGCCATTCACCACGTTGGTGGTGAAGTTGGTGTTGTTCTCGTCCGCCATCTTTCGGTAGTAGCCGGGATCGGGCTCCAGGGCGGCCTGGGCTGCGGTGAGGTCGCCGGCGGTGCACAGGTCGCTCGGGCCGGCCTGGCTGTCATCCCCCAGGAGGGAGAGGATGCCGTCGTAGGACGCCTTGGAGGTGTAACGGAAGATGATGTCGTGGCCCGCGCCACCCAGGGCGTCGCAGTCGTAGCCGATACTGATGCCGTAGTGTCCACCGGCGTCGACGGCAGAGCCATCGGCGCTGGCGCAACCCAGCCCGTGGCTAGCCACCGGGGCCTGCATCCAGGAAGGCGCCGACTCGTTGAAGAACTTGAACTGTGCCGAGGCGCCGGTGAGGTTGAGCTCGACGTCGACCACGGCAAAGGCTGGGGCCGCCATGGCCAAGGCCGCGACGGTACCGAGTGCTGTGGTTAAGGTGCGGTGCAACATTGGGATTCTCCTCCAGAGGATTCGGAATGGTGAATTAGGCAGACAGCTTGCGGCGCAGGCCGACGAGGCCGATGATCGCCGAGCCGATCAGGGCGAAGCTGGTGGGTTCGGGAACTGCAGCGGGGTTGAGGATCACGCTGCCGTCCTGGTTGAGGCGCAGCACGGCCGAATAGGGCGTCGTGGCGCCCAAGACAGGAACGCTGGCGCCAACACCGGTGTCGAACTGAAAATGGTAGAGGTACATGTCCTGGAACCCGCCGGGGACGTCGAGGGCGGCCAGCATCGCCTCACCCGCGGCGAAATCGGCGTTGTACCCGCCGTACTGACCGGGCGTGTTGCCGTTGGAGTTGGCCTTATTGCTGTATGAGTTCGGGTCGGCGGAGCTGAGGACAGAGACCCCAGTGTCGCCCGGATCCGCGTTACCCGCGGCGTTCTTGGTCAGCTCGTTCATGCTGTCGAAGCCAAGGATGGAGCCGTCGCTGACGGGCGGCGGGGCCAGGAAGTTGGTCGTGACGAACCAGATGTCCACGATCAAGTTGTTGATGTCGACGAGACCCCCGAACGCGCCCATGCGCAGGTCGGCCCAGTCGTTGATTGTCGGGAACTGCCCGAGGTTGACGGTACCGGCCGGCTTGAGCTCCACGTTCTGCTGGGTGACGTCGTAGGTTTGTGTATCGAACAGGTCGACCATCGCCTGGTTGTCGGCCGCGTTGTAGACGGCCAGGGCCAGGTTGACCTTGTCCCATGGCGCGGCCGAGGCCGTGCTGCCGAGGGCGACAGTGCTCATCACCGCCGCGGTGAGTAAGGTGCGAAGAAACTTCATAAGTTTTCTCCCTCAGTTGATTGGTAAATTGTTTTCATCCGCCTTCCACCCTTCCCCTAAGTCACCCTCCACCCTCCTTTCCGTGGGCCGCCGTACGGCTCCGCGCCGTGGGACGTTCCGTGCGTGAGGGCTCCCTGGTGCTCACGGTGGGGTGAAGCCAGCGGAGTACCCATGGCTCGATCATTGGAATCGACCTCTCTTGTTTCCTCGTTCGAGCCACTGGTCTGAGCGGATCGGGCTTTCTGGGACTCGGTATTCCGTCGAGCCAGCAAAGGACCCGTCTATTTCAGGACCTCCTCGTACTTCTCGATGCGGCCGATGCGGCCTTGGGTCCAGTTGATGCGGATGTTGCCGGTGAAGTTCTGGAGCCGGAGTCGTTCCAGATACGCCACGAGTCGGGCGAACTTGTCGTCGCGGCTGCCATTCTTTGACGCGACCACGGCGCGGTCGCTGTCCGGCTCTTGACGCATGATTTGGCCCTCGTGCGCGGGGGTGTCCGTCGCCCCGCCACCTTCGTGATCTGATCCGCCCACAGGATGGGCGACGTGATTCACGCGGGTATCAACGTGGGGTCACATTTGAGTGACGCTCGGCGAGGGCGCGCCCCCATCGACGGCTGAACAGCGCCAGAGGCAGCACCGCGAACATCCCCGCGAAGGTGGCCGCTGCAGGCAGCGGACCGAGGTGCAACGCGATCCCGCTCACCACGACCAGGGGCACGAGGGCGCCGCGGACGAGCCAGCGGGCGGCGCCGTGTTGAGCCACATAGGCCGCGATCGGCGGTGAATACCGGTAATAGTTGCGCACGAGCCACCGGCCCGCCTCGTGGGGGAGGAGAAACCGGTCGCGGAACCGGCGGAGTTGCATGACGTGGGGCTCCAGGGGCGAGCCGTAGGCGGCGGTCGCGATGAAGCAGCGACCGTCACCACCGCCATCGTCGGCATCGGCCCCCGGCGCCTCTGTCGCCGTCTCCATGCCGATCGCAAACATCGAGAGGTGGTCGACGTTTGCGACGAGGCTTCGCCCTTGCACATCGAGTTCTTCGATCGCCACCGACTCCCAGGCGAAGGTGACGGCGTCGAAGGTGTAGAGGGCTAGCTGGCTCGGCTCGGCCACCCCGGCGAGGTCCAGGTCCGCGTCCGTGTAGGGAATCCGGATCGTGACTGGCACCTCGAAACGGGTGCCGGAGGGACCGAGGTCCACAACCCGGCCCACAAGCCGCAGGCTGTCGGGGAAGACCGGGGGGTTCGTGACCAGCCCGATCCGTGCCACCAGACCCTGGGGCACGGCCCCGGAGGGGAAGTCGATCGACGTCCCGGCGATCGGGCTCTCGCCGTTCACCACCTCGACGTGCTGGGTGCCCGTGTCCGGGTCGGGAGAGAGTGGGTAGACCTCACCGACCGCTTCCGTGGACACGAAGGTGTCGGTCGTGGACGTATCGACGACGAACGCCGCGGGCTCCGTCCAGTCCCCCGCGAAGGTCGAATCCTCGGCACGGACCCGCCAGTAGTAGACCCGGCGATCTTCGAGGGGGAAAGGAACCGTCCAGGTCGTGGTGGTCGCCCCGGGTAAGACGACCTCCGCGGCAAGGGGGTCAAAGAGGTTTTCCGCGGCGTAGAGCTGGAACCGATACGCCACAGAGATGCTGTCGGGGTCGGACGCGTTGCGTACCGTGAGGGATGGCTGCAAGGTGCTGACAAACCCCCCGGAGATCGGTCCGACGATGGCGGGAACGGTGGGCTGGAACAGGTTGCTCGCCTTGCACTGGCCATCCGCCGGGTCGCAGGTGAAGCCAGCCTCGCATGTCACCGGTGTAGTGACGCATTCGCCGGTGTCCGGGTCGCAGGCGTCGTCGGTGCACGGGTCACCGTCGTCGCACTCCACGTCGTCGCATAGCGCGCTCGCAACACAGTCGGAGTCGTCGGCGTCCGTCAGGGTGTCGCAATCGTTATCCAGCGTATCGCTGCACGAAGCATCATCGGCGGGACCCTCCTCCCCCGCCGGTCCCGGCGCGCACGCGGTCTCCACGCCGTCGACGCAGCTCGACGGCGTATTGCTCGTCTGGCATGCGCCGACGCCGCACGTGGCGTCGACGACGAAGTCCTCATCCGCCGTGCCGTCGCAGTCGTCATCCACCCCGTCGCAGATGGCATCCGCGGCACCCGGATGAACGGCGGGATCGGTGTCGTCGCAGTCCTCCTCCGCACCGCCGGTACAGCTCGCGTCTCCGGGACTCCCGAAGCCGTCCCCATCATTGTCCACGCAGGCCGCGGTGCAGGACGGATCCTCGTCATCGGTGAGCTCGTCACAGTCGTTGTCCACGCCGTCGCTGCACACGGCATCCCCGGCCGGGCCCTCCGTGGCACCCGGATGGACGGCGGGATCGGTGTCGTCGCAGTCCTCCTCCGCACCGCCGGTACAGCTCGCGTCTCCGGGACTCCCGAAGCCGTCTCCGTCATCGTCCACACACGTGGCGGCGCACGAGGCATCGGCGTCATCTGTGGTTCCATCACAGTCGTTGTCCACCTCGTCGCTGC
>JASFUG010000078.1:0-10743 GCA_050050395.1 Nitrospirota bacterium | reverse complement strand
TGACTTCCTGCCTCTATCATTTCAACGTGCCCTCCCCCGGCGGGGGTGGGCTGGGGTGGGGGCGGTGGGTAACAGGGCAGTGCTCGTTCCACACGCCCTCCCCCCAGCCCCCTCCGGGAGGGAGGGGGAGCGCCTGTTCCCACTAACCCGGAGCATCGATGAAGCGACTCGAAGTGAACAACACCCGTCTGCTCTTTCACCGAAACCAGAGCGACGTGGTGAACGTCCAGATCCTCACCAACGTCGGCTCGTCGGTGGAGGAGCCGGCGACCTATGGCGCCGCCCATTTCCTGGAGCACATGTTCTTCAAGGGGACCGCGACGCGTGATGCCAAGCAGATCAACCGGGACGCCAATCGCATTGGCGGCAAGCTCAATGCCTGGACCTGGTTCGACCAGACCGTCTACTACATCACGGCCCTGCGCGAGCGACTGGACGAGGCGTTCGAGATCGTCTGCGACGTCTACCAGAATGCCACGTTCCCGGAGGAGGAGCTGGAAAAGGAGCGCGAGGTGATCGTCTCGGAGATGCGCCGCTACGACGACGACCCGGCCTCGTACCTGGCCGACCGCGCTTACGCCCACTTGTGCGAGAGCGGCATCGCCCATCCGGTGATCGGTACCGAAAAAAACGTGCGTGGCATCGGCCGCCAAACCCTTATCGACTTCAAGGAGCGGTACTACGGGGGGCACAACGTCCTGATCTCGGTGGTCGGTAACGTCACCGAGACGGAGGTTGCGGCGGCGATCGAGCGCCACTTCCCCAGTCGACCGACGGCGGGGGTAATGGAGGTTGCCCCGACCCCGTACCGCGGCGGCGACCTGCACCTCACCAAGCCGGACATCCAGGAGGCGCGTTATTCGTTGCTCTATCCGGCGTTGCCGGACCGCCATCCGGACGCTACGCGCCAGGACGTCATGTGCTATGTCCTCGGAGGGGACGGCTCCGCGTTGCTCTTCGAGCGCATCCGCGAGGAGCTCGGCCTGTGCTACGGCATCTTCTCCGGCGTCTCGCGGTTCGACGGCTTCTCGGTGCTGGAGGTGGCCACCGGCTGCGCCCCGGAGAACCTCGCGACGATTCACGACGAGACCCGGACCATCATCGAACGGCTGTGCGCGGAGCGGATCGACGAGGAGCGCCTGGAGATGGTCAAGGCGGCACTGCTGTCCAGCCTACGTATGACCGCCGAGACCTCCAACGGCTACAACCGCATCATCGCGGTACCGGTCCTCAAGGGAGAGACGGAAAACCCTTATGAGAAAAAGAACCGGGAGATCGCGGAGGTCACCATCGACGACGTGCGCCGCCTCGCGGAGGAGACATTTTCCATCCCACCCCTGTACGCAACGCTGGTGGCCGCCTAGGGCGGAATGGGGATTTGGGGATGGGGGGTGAGGGAGTGGTCGGCCCTGCGGGCCGGATAGTATCGATTTAGGTCACGCTGCTTCCCGAAAGGAAATCGGTGGCCGCATCGCGGCCGACATTTCAGCCCCCATCCCCCAACCCGCGCCTCCCATCCCCCCATCTCCCACCCCCCGTCCCGCACTTAATGAACCTTGCGGATCGGCCCCCTGGGGGTGTCTAATATCCGACCCCCCTTTTTTCGTGCCGTTGCATGAGGAGAGTGGACCTTCGGGTCCACTTTTTTCGTTTTGGGCACCAGTTCCCGGGGGTCGACTAATGGCCAGCCAGATCATCACACAACTCGAGGCCCTCGCCGGACCGGTGCTCGACGACCTCGGGCTCCGGCTGTGGGACGTGGAGTATCGCCCGTCCGGAAAGCGGGCGCTGCTGCGCCTGACGGTGGAGGGCGCCGGCGGGGACCCGGTAACCATCGACCAATGCCAGGTAGTGAGCCGGGAGATCTCGGTGCTCCTGGACGTCGAGGACCCGATCCACACGGCCTACGACCTGGAAGTCTCGTCTCCGGGGCTCGACCGGCGTCTGAGCCGGGGGTGGCACTTCCAGGAGTGCAGTGGACAGCGTGTGGAGGTGAACCTCTACCAGGCAATCGGTGGCCACAAGCACCTCACCGGGATCCTGACCAGCGCGGACGGGGAGCACCTACGGATTGACACCGACGGCGGTACCGTCGACCTCACCCGTGACCAGATCAGCAAGGCGCGGGTGGTTCCCGACTACGACCATCTCATGCGGAATGTCGCCGGTTAGCGATGGAGCGAGCCATGCTGCAAAACATCGTCCAGATGATAAATCAGATCAGCAAAGAGAAGAGCATCGACAAGGGCATCCTTCTGGAGGCGGTGACCGAGGCGATCTCGCACGCGGCGAAACGCAAGTACGGCGAGAACGACAACGTCGAGGTCGAGATCACCGAGGGTGGCGAGATCGAGGCGTACATGTACCGCACCGTTGTCGACGAGATCGACGAGGAGCTTGCGGACAGCCAGATCTTGTTGGAGGAGGCCCAGAAGCTCGACCCAGACCTGGAGCTCGGTGACGAGATCGCGGTGGCAATCGACGTCGACGACCTGGGCCGTATCGCGGCCCAGACCGCCAAGCAGGTCCTGGTGCAGAAGCTGCGCGAGGCCGAGCGCGACGTGATCTTCGCGGAGTATCAGCAACGCGTCGGCGATGTGGTGAACGGCAACGTGATCCGCTACGAAAAGGGCGGGGACATGGTGGTGGAGCTGGGTCGAACCGAGGCCGTCCTACCGCGCAAGGAGCAGATCCCCAACGAGCGGTTCCGTCGCGGCGAGCGGGTGCGCGCCATGATCATGGAGGTCACCGACGACCTGAAAGGGCCGCAGGTGATCCTCTCCCGGATCCATCCGGAGTTCCTCAAGGGGCTCTTCGAGTACGAGGTGCCCGAGGTGTACGACGGCATCATCGAGATCGTCCGCGCGGTGCGCGACCCGGGTGAACGCGCCAAGATCCTGGTCGTGTCGCGCGATCCCAACATCGACCCGGTCGGGGCGTGCGTCGGCATGAAGGGCTCCCGCGTCCGTGCCGTGGTGCAGGAGCTGCGCGGCGAGCGCATCGACATCGTCGAGTTCTCGGAGGAGAGTGCCACCCTGCTGCAACGGGCGATGAGCCCGGCGGAGCTCACCCGTATCGTGGTGGACGAGGCCAACAAGCAGGCGACCGCCATCGTCGAGGAGGGGCAGCAGGCCCTGGCGATCGGCCGCCGCGGCCAGAACGTGCGCCTCGCATCGAAGCTCACCGGTTACAACATCGACATCCTCACGGAAGACGCCTACACCCTCCTGGAGGCGCAGGACAAGGCGCGGGATCAGGTCCTGGCGGAGCTCGGCGCCCTGTCTGTGGGCGAGCTCGAGGGGGTCGGCGCGCAGCTTGCGGCCGACCTCGCCGCCCTCAATCTCGGCACCCTGCGCGAGATGCTCGACGCCAACCCTCGGACCTTCACCTCCCTGCCCGGGATCGAACAGGACGAAGCCCTTGCCGTCTACACCAAGGTGGTGCAGCGCCTGGACGCCCGCTACGAGGAGATCAAGCCCAAGCCCGAGGAGATCCTCGCCAAGCCGGAGCTCGTCAATCCATTTGCATCGTTGGAGGAGCAGGACGAGGCGAGCGCCAGCGGGGAACCGTTGGTAGGGAGCGCGGGCGAGCCTGGCACATCGGACACGGAGGGCAGTAGACCCTGAGCATCCGGACTTGCCGATATGGAGGCCCCTCTTCTCAGCGTGCCCGCTGGCGGCCGCCGCACGCCGGAGCGCCAGTGCATCGTGTGTCGCCGGCGCACGGCCCGCGACCGCCTGGTACGCCTGGTGTGTGCGCCGTCCGGAGAGCTGGTGGCCGACCTGGGACGGGCCCTGCCGGGTCGCGGCGCGCACTGTTGTCCGGCACGCCGTTGCCTGGAGTCGGTCGTGCGCCCGCCGCTGCTGTCGCGGGCGTTCCGCACCCAAGTGTCGGCCCCCGAGCCGGCGTCATGGTTGGCGGGCATCGTCGGCCAGACGGAGCGCGCCGTGCGCGAGCTGCTGGGTGTTTACGCCAAGGGCGGGGTGGCGATCGCCGGCGCGGAACGTCTCAAGGCACGACTGGCACACCACCCCTCCCCCTCGGGTATGCTGTTGCTCGCCGCCGACGCCGGGCTGAACACTGTCAGCCAGTGGCGTGGCTGGGCCGAGGGACACGAAGTGAAGATTTGCCAGGGACTCGACAAAGACCGGTTAGGGAACGCCCTGGGGATGGCCGAGTGCAGTGTGGTATGGCTGACCAGCCCCAAGGCGGCATGCCGCGTGGAGTGGTTGATGGGACTCATCAAGGAAGCGGCGGCTCGCCAGCCGCAGGGATGAGCCCGCGCCGGTAGGGACGACAGGGACAAGGGATTCACACATGGCCATCAGCGTACACGGACTCTCCAAGGAGCTCGGCGTCGACCCGAAGAAGCTCATGGCCGAGCTGAAGAAGTTCGGGGTCGAGGTCCGTACCGAGCTCACCGCCGTCCCCAAAGAGGGCGCCGAGGAGATGCGGAATCGGTTCGCGGATACCGGTCCCAAGGAGCCGAGCAAGATCAAGGTTCGCAAGCGGCGCAAGGCGAAGCCGGCGCCCGCGGAGGCGGTCGAGGCCGGCGAAGAGGCGGCGGCGGTTGCCGAGGAGCCCACGGCGCCGGCGACCGCGGCGCCGGTGACCGAGGAAGCGCCGGCGGTGCAGGAGACCCCGGCCCCGCCGGAGGAAGTGGCCCCGGCTGCGACCACGCCGGCGCCCCCGGAGCCGCCCGCGGAGCCCGTTCCGGCGGCCGCGGAGGCCACGCCCGAAACCCCGGCAGAGACGCCCGCCGCTCCGGCGGAGGAGCCCCCACCCGCCGCCACCCGGCCGCCGCGGCCGCCGATGGCGCCGGCCCTCACCGGCCGCAAGATCGACGCGGACATCGGGCCCGCCGTGGCGAAGCGCTCCGAGCTGGGTGAGGTCGTGGGGCATATCGACCTCGCCGCTCACCGCACCATCACCACCCGTGCAGGTGGTGGTGTGGAGTATGGGGAACATGAACGACGTTCCAAGGTCGAGATCTCGAAGCACGAGGGGCGCCGGCCGGGCGTCCACGTGGTGTCGATCGCCGAAGAGTCTGGAGGGCCGCTGCCGACCACCACCCGTCCCACCACCGGCCGTGGCAAGAAGGTGGTCACCACGGTCGTCGCCAAGAAGGGACCCAAGGGCAAGAAGGGCGCCAAGCCGTCGATGGCCGATGCCCTCGGCCGCGGAAGCCGCCACCGTTACAAGGCGCGGCGCCGGCGGCGGGACCTCCTCGTCCAGGCCGAGGCGGAGGCGGCCAACGAGGTGATCGATCTCACCGGCGAGGCCGGTGAGGGTCAGCGAGTGATCGCGTGGGACGAGGCCGCGACGGTCGGCGACCTGGCAAAACAGATGGAGGTGCCGGTCAACGAGGTGGTGCTGAAGCTGATGGACATGGGGGTCATGGCATCGGTCAACCAGACCATCGACCAGGACACCGCCGCTCTCCTGGCGGCGGAATACAGCTGCAATCTCAGCATCGGTACGGCAGCTGCCGTGGAGGCCGAAGACGAGCTCATCGAGAAGATCGGCGAGGAGGAGATCAACGAAGAGGACCTCGAGCCACGGCCGCCGGTGGTCACGGTCATGGGTCACGTGGACCACGGCAAGACCACGGTCCTCGACTACCTGCGCAAGTCCCACGTCACCGCGGGCGAGGCGGGCGGCATCACGCAGCACATCGGTGCCTATCAGGTGCACCTCGATCAGGGCGCGATCACCTTTCTCGATACTCCAGGCCATGAGGCGTTCACCGCCATCCGGGCGCGTGGTGCCAAGGTCACGGACCTGGTGGTGCTGGTGGTGGCGGCCAACGACGGGGTCATGCCGCAGACCGTGGAGGCGATCAATCATGCCCGGGCCGCCGAAGTGCCGATCGTCGTGGCGATCAACAAGATCGACCTGCCGGAGGCCAATCCGGACCGGGTCAAACAGCAACTCACCAAGCACAACCTGATCGCCGAGGACTACGGCGGCGACGTGCCAGTGGTGCCAGTCTCCGCGAAGACCGGCGAGGGCATCGATCACCTGCTGGAGATTATCTTCCTCCAGGCCGAGGTCATGGAGCTGGTCGCGTCGCCTGCGGCGACCGCCCGCGGTGTGGTGATCGAGGCGAAGGTAGACAAGGGGCGCGGGGTCGTTGCGACCATTTTGGTGCAGTCCGGCACCCTGCGGCGCGGCGATGTGTGCGTGGTCGGCAGCCAGTACGGTCGCATACGGGCGATGACCACCGACCGCGGCGAGCAGGTACAGGAGGCCGGGCCGTCGGTGCCGGTAGAGATCCAGGGGTTGGCGGGCGCCCCGGACCCTGGCGACGATCTTATCGTGCTGGAGAGTGAGCGCGACGCGCGGCAGGTGGCAGATGCCCGGGCCGACAAGCGGCGCAAGCTCGATCTGACACGGGGCGATCGGAAATCGACCCTTGAATCGATGCTTGCCGCGGCGATGCAGGAAGGCGGCGAGGCGAAGATCCTGCCGGTGGTCATCAAGGGCGACGTACAGGGGTCCGTGGAGGCGGTCTCCGACACCCTGCAGCGGATCTCCACGGAGCAGGTGCGGTTGCAGGTGATCCATTCCGCGGTCGGTGCCATCAACGAGACCGACGTCGACCTCGCACGCGCCTCCGAGGCGATCATCATCGGCTTCAACGTCCGGCCCACGCCGGCCGCGCGCAAGGCCGCCGAGGCGGAGCACGTCGACATCCGCCTGCACAACATCATCTACAAGCTGGCGGAGGAGATCCGGGAGGCAATGGAAGGGCTGCTGGAGGCGACGTACCGGGAGAAGATCATCGGCCGCGCCGAGATCCGCGAGGTCTTCAACATCAGCAAGCTCGGCAATATCGGTGGCAGCTACGTCCTCGAAGGCGTGGTGCAGCGCAACGCGGAAGCGCGGCTGCTGCGCGACAACGTGGTGGTGCACACGGGCAAGATCGGTTCCGTGCGCCGGTTCAAGGACGACGTCAAGGAGGTGGCCGCCGGCTTTGAGTGCGGCATCGGACTCGCCGGCTACCACGACATCAAGCCCGGCGACATTCTCGAAGTCTTCGTCATGGAAGCGATCGCGGCGAAGCTGTAGGGCGAGCTTCGCTCGCCAGGAATTTGGGGCTAGGGGTTAGGGGCTAGTTCGGGGATGGCCGCTACCGCGGCCAGCCGATTGTTTCGTGCGCAGCCATCCCCGGCATCCCTTTGCCCGTAGGGCTCTCCTTCCCTAACCCCTAGTCCCCAACCCCTAGCCCCTGCGAGCGCAGCGAGCCCACCCATGCGCTACTCCACCGACTTCTCCCGCCGAGAGCGCCTCAACGCCCAGCTGGTCAAGCTGCTCTCCGAGCTCATCCAGAGGCGCGCCAAGGACCCTCGCATCGGTGGGGTGACCGTCACCGGGGCCGACGTGTCGCCCGACCTGCGCCACGCCCGGGTCTACGTCAGCGTGGTCGGCGACGCCTCGGCCCATGAGCTGGCCCTGACCGGGCTGGCCTCGGCGGCACCGTATTTCCGCACCACCCTGGGTAAGATGATGCGCGTCAAACGGGTCCCGGAGCTACACTTCCGGTTCGATCGCTCCCTGGAGACCGGTGCGCATATGGAGGAGCTGATCGCCTCCCTCGACATTCCCGAGGCCGAGGGAGAGGACGATGGTTAGCCGGGACTTCGCCAGTCAACCCAGGGACCGCTGCGCCTTCCACGTGGCCGCTGCAGAAGGAAGATGACAGGCATGGCATCGAATTCCACGACGCAGCGGAGTGCCGGCTCGGCCAGCCGGATCCTGGGTATTCTGGTGATCGACAAGCCGCCGGGGATCACCTCCCACGGGGTGGTCCAGCGGGTGCGCCGGATCACCGGCATCCGCCAGGTGGGTCACGTCGGCACCCTCGATCCCGCGGCGCGCGGGGTTTTGCCGCTGCTCATCGGGCGAGCCACCAAGATCAGTCGCTACGCCACCGGCTGGGGGAAGACCTATCACGCGACCCTGCGCCTCGGTGAGGCCCGCGATACCCAGGACCTTGACGGCGAGGTGATCTTCGCCGGGCCCACGGCAACCCTGACCGAGGATGCGATCGAGGCGGCGTTCGCCCATTTCCGCGGCGCCATCGAGCAGGTGCCGCCGATGTACTCGGCAAAGAAGGTGGATGGTGTGCCCCTCTACAAGCTGGCGCGCAAGGGCAAGGAGGTGGAGCGCGAGCCGAAGCGGGTCCACGTCCAGCGCCTGGAGGCCATCGCCATCCGCCCCGGCGATCCCTTCTGGGAGGTGGACTTCGAGCTGAGCTGCTCCTCCGGCACCTTCGTGCGTACCATCTGCCACGACGTGGGGGAGATCCTCGGCTGCGGTGGGGTCCTCGCCCGGCTGGTGCGCACCCAGGCAGGGCCGTTCTCCGTCGATACGGCGGTCCCCCTCGATGACCTGGAACGGTTGTGGCAAGGGGATCGGGAGGCGGTGCTGCGGCCGGTCTCGGACGCCTTCGCCCCGGAGCAGACCGTGGTGGTGAACAGCGCCGGTCATCAGAAGCTGCGCAACGGCCAGACCATCACCTTGGCGGATGTCGAGCCTCCTGCGCAGGACGACCTCCCGGAGCCGGTCCTGCTCTACACGCCCGGGGGCACCCTGCTCGCCATCAGCCGCCCCCTCGGCTCACCGGTGTGGGGCTTCCGGCCGACGACCGTCTTGGTGTGAGGCGCGCCGCGAGCGGGCTTGGTGGCGGAATCGATTCGCCTCGACATCGTCCCGATGGCGGCGCGGCTGGCGAGCCGTCGCAACCCGCGACACCGGTCGGAGTGTACGGCGCCGGCGACATGCGTGGGCTCCGGGAAACACGGGTGCCCATGCCTTCGTAGGCACACAAGCGACCCCCGCCGTAGGATACCCCGTCGCCTTCCTCTCATTTTGAGACGGGAACAGGAAGGTCCGCGTCTCAAATCGGTTGCAGCGCGGCGCGTACTCGCCGGTTGGCTCGGGCGCTGAAACGCCGCGTGGTACTGTCGGATAAGTGGCTGAATCCAGGCCAGTTTTTGCGGGCCGCAGGCCTCGGCGGTGCATGCTCCAGCGGCGCCTGGTATCGGAATTGCTCGTCCGTTGCCCGACATGGGGCGCGTGGTGTCGGCCCCGACCCATCCTGACCCGCGGGTCTCAATCAGGAGACGCATATGGACGCACGGAGAATACTGGCTGTCGGGCTCACGGCCTGCGCCATTGTGGCGGGGCAACTCCTCGGACCGATTGCCGGAACGGCGCAGGCCCAGGTCCCCGTCGGCCAGGCAGTGGCACCGGCCTCGGCCGGGAATCCGGAGATCATCCCGGGTCATTTCATCGTCAGGTTGAAGCACGGGGTCGTGCGCGATGCCTTCCTCGCCGACCATGGCTTGCGTGCGTCCATCCGTTACAGCGTCATCAACGGCTTTGCCGCCCGGATGTCCGACGTGGCGGCGGCACGGCTGGCGCACGATGCGCGGGTCGAGGCGGTGAGCCCCGATCTCGTCGTCCACGCCTCCGGCAAGCCGTCCGGTAAGCCGGGCAAGGGAGGTGGTGGTGGCGGCGGTGGCGACTCCGGAGGTGGGGGGAAGTGCACGGTGAGCGGTGCCGACATGCCGTCGCCCCAGGTGACGCCCACGGGGGTCGCGCGCGTCGGCGCCGATCTCGCCACCGCCACCGGCAGCGGGGTGACGATCGCGATCATCGACACGGGGATCGACGCCTGCCACCCCGATCTCAGCCCCAACTACAAGGGGGGCAAGAACCTGCTGGTGAAGGGCAAGGGCGAGCCCGTCGACGATAACGGTCATGGTACCCACGTGGCGGGGATCGTCGCCGCGGCCGACAACGGCTTCGGTGTGGTCGGCGTGGCTCCGGACGCATCGCTCTACGCGGTCAAGGTACTCGATTCCGACGGCGCGGGATCATTGTCCACCGTCATCAAGGGGCTCGACTGGGCGGTGAAGAACGGCATGGACGTGGCGAACCTCAGCCTCGGTGCCCTCGATCTCTCCCTCGGCTCCGGTCCCATGTGCAACGCGGTGGCGAGCGCGGTGGCCGCGGGCGTCACGGTGGTCGTGGCCGCGGGCAATGCCGCCTCGGAGGCGCTGCTCTTCACCCCGGCGAATTGTCCCGACAGCCTCGCGGTCTCCGCGTTCGTGGACTCCGATGGCCAGGGCGGCGGAACGGGAAACCCCTTTGTCTTCAACATCGACGGGATCTCCTACGTCGAATACGACGACAGCTTTGCCGACTCCTTCAGCAACTTCAGCGACTACTGTGTGGATCTCGATAGTGACGGCGCCTGCACCGATGCCGATGCGCCGGTGGTGGACCTCATGGCGCCGGGCACGGTGATCCTCTCGACCATGCCGACGTATGCCGTCACCTTGACCGGTGAGGGGATCGACCTCGACTACGACACCCTCACCGGCACCAGCATGGCGTCGCCGCACGTTGCCGGTGCCGTGGCGCTGTACCTGGAGACCCACCCGGGGGCGAGCCCGGCCGACGTCCGGGTCGCCCTGGCCGCGGCGGGAGAGTGCGCCGGAGGCGGCACGGGTGGCTCGATCACCTGCGCCGCGCCGTGGCTGGACGATCCCGACTTCGCCTGGGAGCCCCTGCTCGACGCCGCAGGATTCTGAACGGTCATCGGTCCCGGCCTCCGTCGCGGCGGCCGGTGGACCGGGGGCCGGTATGGCCGTGGACCGTGGTGGCGCAGCGATCGCGTCCGGACCGCAGGCAGCGGCACGATCTGGCCTGCGACGGCGTCGCGATCGACGG
>JASFUG010000077.1:0-10744 GCA_050050395.1 Nitrospirota bacterium | reverse complement strand
AACGATCTCCGGTAGGGCCGGAGTAGACCGGCCAGCAGGTCGTCGACCTGCCCAGCCAGCGATGGACCGGCGGGCCCTGTCCGCCCGGCCAATATCCGTCAGGAATTGCCCATAGGTTGGGCGGCAGCGGCACCTCGGACACGACCGATGAAGAGATCGTCGTGAGCTGCCTCGCGGTCGGTGGAGAGTCGCTCGAACTCGGCGCCACTAACCTGTCGTCGTGACCAGCTTGCGCTGTTCATAGGCCAGTGGATTCAACGGACGGGATAGATGTCTGGACTCACCTACTCGGGGACTCGGGCCCGGGATAACTGGGTCGTTGCAGTCACCGGAAGCGGGGGGCGCCAGAGGCGACTGGACGAGTTGGGTGCGCTCTCTGCGTTGCGACCTTCCTCCAGTCACCGCCGTCGGTGGGTGAGGACAGGGCGGCACCGGCAATACGCTGTGAGGCAGGAGGCAAAGCCCACGATGAGGAGGGGCCAGCGCCAGCTGTCCGGGACCATCTTGGTCTTGAAGGCCTGCCAGGTGAGGAGCAGGCCGATCAGGAAGAGGAGCAGGGCGTGGAGGTTACGGCCGCGTGGTTGGTTGCGGTGCAGCTGCAAGCGTGTCCAGGACCGGTCGAGCACTGGCCGTGCCAGGGTCATGGCGACGCCGGTCGCGCAACCCAGGAGGCATCCTCCCACGACATCGATGGGAAAATGGACGCCGTTGTACACACGGCTGAACGCCACCAGCCCGGCGAGGACCGCCAGTGGCAATGCGGCGGCCGGAAATCGCGTCGCCAGGACCCAAGCCACCGCGACCGCCGTGGTGGTATGCCCCGAGGGGAAGGAGAAATTCTTCAGGTGTGGTCCGATGACGCGCAGTCCCTCGACCAGGGCCGGTGGCCGTTGGTGCGCGAAGAGGTGCTTGAACAGGGCGACCGTGATGGCGGTGATTGCCAGAGCCAGGAGGGCATCGGCGATGAACGGACGCCGCACGAAGAGCGCCGCCCAGAGGAGCAGGGTGAGGATCAGGGCGGCGTCGCCCAGCAGCGTGAGGTGCAGAAATACGGCGTCGAGCCACGCGGTCCGGAGGTGGCGCTGGACAAAGAGAAAGACTGCCCGGTCGATGGCGAGGACCGGTTCCGTCGTAGCCACCGACCCGAGGGCGACCAGCACCACCAACAGCAAGGTAATGGCGACGGCTCGTCCGTACATGCGCCTCGAGGGCGCGCCGGTGGTCGGCGCGGAGAGATCCGCTTCGGTCGGCCGGGGCACTGAGACGGGCGTAGGATATTCGGTGGATGGCAGGCGGCTTCGCGAAGCCCAACTCCGCCGGATGGCGCACGATCAAAGATACGCGCGTCCCGATAACTCAGTCAGCCTCCTTGCCGCCCTCCATGCCACAGGGTCGGCCGATGCTGCGGTACTTGAAGCCGGTTTCGGCGACCCGTTTGGGGTTGTAGACGTTGCGCAGGTCGACGAAGGTCGGCGTGCGCATGCTGCCCTTGAGCCGCTCCAGATCGAGATTGCGGAACACGTTCCATTCGGTCGCCAGCACGAGACAGTCGCTGCCCTCCGCCGTTTCGTATGCGTCGTTGCAGTAGACGATGTTCTCCAGCTCTGCCTTGGAGGTTTCCATCGCAGCAGGATCGTAGGCACGTACCTTGGCGCCGGCCTCTTGCAGGCCACGGACGATTACCAATGTGGGGGACTCACGCATGTCGTCGGTGTTGGGCTTAAAGGCAAGGCCGAGCAGCGCGACGGTCTTGCCCTGGGGCTCGCCGAGCTCTTCCAGTACCAGCTCGAGAGCGCGTTGTTTCTGACGCTCGTTGACCTCGACCACGCTCTCCACGATCTGGAAGCAATAGTCGTGGTCGCGAGCGATGCGGGTCAGGGCGAGGGTGTCTTTGGGGAAGCACGACCCGCCGTAACCCGGGCCCGAATGCAGGAACTTCGAGCCGATTCGGCCGTCCAGCCCCATGCCCTTGGCCACGTCCTGCACGTTGGCACCCACGCGGTCGCACAGGTTGGCGCATTCGTTGATGAAGCTGATCTTGGTGGCGAGGAAGGCGTTCGACGCGTACTTGATGAACTCGGCTGTCTCCAGATTGGTGATCACCATCGGCGTCTCGATCAGATAGAGCGGACGATAGAGGTCCTTCAGGATGGCGACGGCGTGCTCGTCGTCCGCGCCCAGGATCACCCGGTTGGGACGCATGAAATCTTCGATGGCGCTGCCCTCGCGGAGGAATTCCGGATTGGAGGCGACGTCGAAGCGGTGGCGGCCCTGGAGGACCTCATCCATGATCTTCTGCACGCGCCGCGCCGTGCCTACGGGAACGGTCGACTTGTTGACGATCACTTTGTAACCGTCCATCACCTCGGCGATCTGGCGGGCGACCGCCTCCACATATTGCAGATCGGCCGAGCCATCCTCGCCAGGCGGTGTGCCGACGGCGATGAAGATCACCAGCGCGCTGTGGACGCCCTCCGCGAAATCGGTGGTGAAGTCGAGCCGGCCTTCCGCCACGTTCTTGGCCACCAGGCGGTCCAGGCCCGGCTCGTAGATCGGGATCTCGCCACGCTTCAGGGCCGCGATCTTTGCCGGGTTGTTGTCCACGCAGGTGACGTGGACGCCGAATTCGGCAAAACAGGTGCCGGTGACCAGTCCGACGTAACCGCTTCCGATCACACAGATGTTCATGGCGATATCCCGCTAGTTGAGGAGGGAAAGAGGCGAGCCGAGTGGATTGTGTTCCCGGATTCTTGGGCCACAACGGTCGGTCCGGCAAGCGTGCGATGAGTGATCCCGGTTAGGAGTATAGGAGACACAAAAAAGTTTCGCCGGGCGAGCGGCCGCATGTCGGGTCTCGATCTCCGGGCCGTGCCACCGGAGGCGCGGATCAAACCCTCGCGGCGAGACGCTGTCGGGCCTCGTGGCGCGCCCACTCGTCCACCGCCAGAACCTCCGGCAATGAGGCTGGCTCGGCACCGTGGTAGCTCACCATCACCTCCTCGGTGACCTGGGCAATGGCGGCGAAGGGGATCCGGTCGGCGAGGAAGGCGGCTACTGCCTCCTCGTTCGCTGCGTTGAGCACGCAGGGCAGGGCGCCACCGTCTTGTAATGCCTGGTAGCCGAGGCGCAGGCACGGGAAACGCTCTCGGTCGGGGGGGTGGAAATCGAGGCGGCCGATGGCCAGCAGATCGAGCGGTCGCATGGCATCCGCGAGTCGCTCGGGAAACGCCAGGGCATACGCAATAGGACCTCGCATGTCGGGCATACCGAGCTGTGCGATGAGCTGGCCGTCGCAAAATTCGACCAGCGAATGGACGATGGACTGGGGATGGATCACCACCTCGATCGCGTCGGCGTGCTGATCAAACAGAAAGTGGGCCTCGATCACTTCGAGTCCCTTGTTCATCAAGGTTGCGGAGTCGATGGTGATCTTGGCGCCCATCGACCAGTTGGGGTGGTCGAGGGCCTGCTCACGGGTGACCCGGTGAAGGTCCTCTGCCGGGTGGGCGAAGAATGGCCCGCCCGAGGCCGTCAAGATAATACGTCGCACGTCGTCATGCCGATTGCCCGCCAAGCATTGAAAGATGGCGGAGTGTTCGGAGTCGATCGGCAACAGGCGGCCGCCACCGGCATTGAGCTCGCGGACGAACAGGTTGCCCGCCATCACCAGCGTCTCTTTGTTCGCGAGCCCGATGGTCTTGCCCGCGCGTGCCGCGGCCAGCGTCGGCAACAAACCGGCTGCCCCGACGATCGCGGCCACCACCATCTCGACGTCGTCGTAGGTGGCTACGGCGGATAACCCTTCCTCCCCCGCCAGCAACTCGGTGGCGGTTCTTCCCACCAGGGCGCGCAGCTGGGGTAGTAGCGCTGGATCGGCGACGGCCGCCACAGCGGGCTGGAACTCCCGGATCTGCTCTGCCAGGAGGTCGATTCGCCGGTGCGCGGTAAGGCCGCGCACGACGAACCGGTCCCGGTTGCGACGAACCAGGTCACAGGTCGAACGGCCGATGGAACCGGTGGCTCCGAGGATAGACAGGGGCTTCATGGCGCGCGCGCATCATAGCACTGCTGCCGGGGGGCGCCGAGTAGACCAGGAGGTGGGCTCGCCGCGATCCAGGCGCGACCGAACTATAAGTAATCAACCCCCAGCACGTGACCGTCGATAAGAGAAGACACAGCCGCCGGATACGCTCGGCGGTGCATCCACTGTCGACGAATCTTTCCCAAGGAGCATGCCTTGTTCGGTTTTGGGAACCGCGAGCCGGCTGAAACTACCGAGTCCCTCGTTGCCGTGCGTAAATCCGGCTTGATGGCTTTCTTGAAGCGCCGCATCAACCCGATCGCTGCGGATCGGGCGGAGAAGTACTCGCGTCTCGAGGCGCGCGTGGCAAGTGACACGGCAACGGGCGAGCATTTCAACCAGTTCGGCGATATGAAGCTGGAGAAGGGGCTCCAGGAGGACGCCCTGGACCTGTACAAACGTGCTTGCGATCAATTCATCGAGGAGGACTTGATCGTCAAAGCAATTGCGGTGGTCAAAAAGATCCTCAAACAGTTCCCCGAGGATCCCTGCGTGACAGAGATGTACGTGCGACTGGGCGAGCTCAACCAGCAACGAGGCATGATCGCCAACGCCAAGGAGGCGTACCTAGTTGCCGCACAGCGCTACCAGGAGGCGAGTGCCATCCCGGACGCCTTGCGGGTTTTCCAGAGACTTGCCGATCTTCTCCCGGACAACATCGACCTCAATGCCGACCTGGCACGTATGTATGCCAAGGAGGGAATGGGCGACGAGGCATCGATCCAGTTTGTCCGCACGGCGCGCCGTCTGCTCCAGACCGGGGACTACAAGTCGGCCAAGGAGCTCTGCCTGGCGAGCCTTGGCCAGAAGGCCGGCAACCGAGAGGCCTTGCAGGGGCTCCTCCAGGTCGCCTTCCACGAGCAGGACTACAAGGAGGCCGATGCCTACGTAGGCCGTCTCGGCTCCTACATGGAGTCCGACTGGGAGTTGTTGAAGGCATATGGTGATCTTCTCGTCGGTCAGGAGAGGCACGCGGAGGCGATCGTCCAGTACGAGAAGGCGGTCACCATCAATCCGATGAATCAGGAGCTTGCGGCGGCGGTGGAGAGGTTACGGCGGGGCGAGGTTGTCCGGCCGCCGGCGCCGGCCGTGGACGCATCGGCTCCCCCGATAGAGCCACCGGTCGTCGAGCTTGACGAGCTGTCGGATGTCGAGGTCGATGCCGCCGAGGCGTTGTCCAATGCCGGGGATGAGGGGGTCGTCTTGGAGGACGCCTCCGAGGGCGTGAGCGGGCAAGAGACGGCTACCCCTCCCGCGGTGGAGGCAACGCCCGCTGGGAATGTCGAGCTCGATGACTTCGCGGCGATGTTCGACAGTGTGCCCGGTGCGACCGGCGCGACCGGGACAGCTGCATCCGAGGCGCCCAGCGTCAACCCAGTGACCTCTACCGTTGCCCCGGACTTTCAGAAACGGTTGACCGAGGCCCGTTTTTATGAAGAGCTCGGGATGGATGACGAGGCCAAGGAGGTCTACGCTGCCTTGCTGGCCGACCACCCGGGCCATCCTGCCCTGGTCCAGATTGCCGATCGTCTCGGCCTAGAAGCGTCCGATCCGGCTGTCGAACGTGCTGTCCAGGATCGGGGGCCGGCGTCTCCAGGCCCCGAATCGCCGAGGCCGGTTGATCATGACGGCGAGGAGGTTCCGGGGGGGGATACGGGATTGGCCGATCTCCTAGCGGAGGCGGATATCTACCTCGCCGGGACGCTATTCGACGACGCCATCGCCGTGTACGAGAGAATCCTGGCGGATCATCCGAACCATCCGGATGCCGTTGCCGGGCTCGCAACGGCACGCGCGCTCGCAGGAGATGCCGAGGTGCACCGGCAGGAGCACAATTTTGAAGACGGGATCGAGGCGCAGATGACCAACCTCCTCGCCAACCTCGTGGGAGAGGGGGAGCCGGACGAGGAAGATCCGGCGCTGCATATGGAGATGGCCTTGTCCTATATCGAGATGAACATGGCGGATGAGGCTTGGGCCGAGCTTCAGATGGTACTGGCCGCGCCAGCCCCGCCGGACGACGTACACCTGGCACTGGCCAGGTGCCATGCCCTGCGTCACGAGCAAGAAGAGGCCGTGAAGAGTTACCAGGCCTATCTCGGATGCTCCCCGGACACACCCCAGGGACAGGACGCTCGTTACGAGCTGGCGCTTATCCTCATGGAACGCGGCGAGTGGCCGGGTGCACGCCACCACCTAGAGGTGTTGGTGCAAAAAGATCCCGACTTCCGTGATGCCCAGGAGCTACTCGACGGCATCGTCGTGGAGTAGGTCGAGGGCGTCTTGTGCGCCGGCAGTGACTGGGTGCTGACCGTCGTGGCGATAGTGCCGCGTCGGCGGCGGCGTGGCTGACTCCCACGATGTGTGTGCCGGGGCGGCTCACCGAATCGAGGGCGCCGGCACGCGCGTCCGGCGCATTCGGACCCGAGCGGCGCTTCTTTCACTGAGTACGGGAGTCACCTCGTCGGTGGCACGCGCCCGCGGTGATCGCGCCGGTCGTGACCGGGTGTCGGATCGGGCATCCGTGCGTGTGAGGATGCGCCCTCCACGTAGAGATATGGCACTGGCCGTGTGGTCGTAGTGTGCTGCGCGGGTGTTGCGGGAGATGGGTGGCCGTGGGGGTCACCGACCGCCAGGCAGCCACAAGGATTGCGGGGTGGTGCGGGTTTGCTGACGCCGTTCGGAATGCGGCGCATTCCCGGCCGATGTTTGACGATGGCGGAGACGGTTGACGACCATTGTCGATTGGGTAATCACGGGACCAATATGGGCCTCCTCTCTGCGTGTGTGATCACCTTCAACAACGAGCGCACCGTAGAGCAGTGCCTGGCGAGCCTTGCCTTCGCCGATGAGATCATCGTGTTGGACAGTTTCTCCACCGACCGGACCGTGGAGATCGCGCGGGCACATGCCACTCGGTTCGAACAACAGCCGTTCAAGGGGTTCCGCGATCAATACAACGACTGCATCTCCATGGCGCGATACGATTGGCTCCTATATCTTGACGCGGACGAGGTGATTCCGGACGAGGTCCGCGGTGCGATACGCAGGGTCATCGATACCGGTGGTCGCGCGGGGGTTGCGGGCTATCGCATCTACCGGCACACCTGGTTCATGGGTCGTTGGATCCGCCACGGGGCGTGGGCCCGGGACTCGGAAATTCGGCTGGTGCGTCGCGGTCAAGGACGTTTCATGGGTGGGCTCCACGCCGCGTTGCACATCGACGGCTCGGAGGCCACTCTGCCCGGTGTGATCGACCACTACGGCTTCGCCGATCTGGCCGACCTCCAGGCGAAGCACAACCACTATTCGACCCTAGCCGCCCAGGAGGCATACGCAGCCGGATGGCCCGTCTCGTGGCGCCGGATGTTCGGAAATAGTTGCTATCGCTTCTTGCGCGGCTACCTGGTGCAGTGCGGCTTTCGCGACGGATTGCCGGGGCTTATCGTGGCAGCGAATGCGGCCTGGTACGTATTCCTGCGCGAGGCGAAACTGTGGGAGCTGTACCGCCGGAAGGGACAATCATGACCGGGGCTCGTGCGCCTGTGCGCTGTCTGTTTGTCACGCTCTTATATCGTGAAAATCTGGTGTAGAGGTGCAGCGTACCCAGAGCGGATGCGAAGGGGCCTTGGCGATTGCGCGCCGCGTTCCACATCACTCGCCCGCTTGGCGCTTTCCGAGAGCGCCGTGTGCAACGTCTGACCAGTCACCCATGGAGCCCGTGTCCTTCTTCGATCTGCGGCGTGAGGTGGCCGAGATGCGCCCCGAGGTTGACGCCGCGATCGGACGGGTGCTCGACTCCGGCCGATTCGTCCTGGGCGATGAGGTGGCCGCGTTCGAGCACGAATTCCGTAAATACCTCGGCGTGGCACATCTGGTGGGCGTGAGCTCGGGTACTGATGCCCTTCAGATCGGCCTGGAGGCAGCAGGTGTTGGGATCGGCGACGAGGTGGTCACCGTGCCCAACACGGCCGCGCCTACCGTCGCGGCGATCGTGGCCGTCGGCGCCCGTCCGGTCTTCGTCGATGTCAACGAAGCAACGCTGATGATGGACGCGACGGCGTTGGGAGGTGCGATCAGCGCTCGTACTACGGCCGTTGTACCGGCCCACCTCTTTGGCCATCCCGCACCGATGGCGGCCATCCATGCTGGCACCCGCGGTCGGCCTGTGGTGGAGGACTGCGCCCAGGCGGTGGGCTGCCAACTAGCAGGCATGCCAGCCGGGAGAATGGGCCGGGCAGGCTGCTTCTCGTTCTACCCGACCAAGAACCTCGGTGCGTACGGTGACGCCGGATGTGTGGCGACCGAGGATGGCGAGCTCGCCGCACGAGTGCGCCTGCTGCGTAACCACGGGCAACATGAACGGTACCGGCACGATCTCGTGGGCCACACCAGCCGCCTCGACGAGATCCAGGCCGCGATCCTGCGGGTAAAGCTGAAACACTTGCCGGGATGGCTCTCGCGGCGCCGGCAGATCGCTGCCCGCTACCGGCGTGGGATCACTCATCCCTTGCTACGCCACCCGCAAACGGCGCCGGACGCACACCACGCATATCACCTCTACACCGTACGGGTGGGCGCGCGGGAGAGGCTCATGACGCGTCTCGCGACCTTGGGAATCCAGACCCTCATCCACTACCCGGTACCCCTCCATCTACAGCCGGCGTTCGCCCACCTTGGCTACGGTCGTGGCGACTTCCCGGTCGCCGAACGTGCGGCCGATGAGATCCTCTCCCTGCCCCTATATCCGCAGTTGACCGACGGAGAGGTGGAGCGGGTGATCGACACCCTGGGCGTCGCCTTGAACGAGGTTGCGCGCGGATGAATCACGATCATCGCGATCGTGAGGCGGGGTCGATGGACGACTTCCTGCGCGTGCTCAAGTTCGGCCGCCCCTTCATGGGCGCGGTGTTGATGGCAATGGTGTGCATGCTGGGGGTGTCGGCTTTCACCGGCGCCTTCGCATTGATTGTCAAGAACGTCCTCGACGATATCTTCATCAGCCGCAATCGCGAGGTTCTACAACTCATTCCCGGCGGCATCCTCGGCATTTTTCTGCTTAAGGGGGCCTTCCAGTACGGCCGGGACTATCTAATGGCATATGCGGGTCAGGGACTGATCCGTGACCTTCGTGGGGCGATATTCGACCATCTGCAATGGCTCGGTCCCCGCTTCTACGGCGCGAACCCCACGGGCACCCTCGTGTCGCGCATCCTGAGCGACGTTGGCATGCTCAGGGAGATGATCAACAAGACGTTTAGTAGCCTGATGGCGGATTCAATTACCTTGATAGTGTTGCTCGGGGTCGTCGTCTATCGCGATTGGCAGTTGGCCCTGATCAGCCTGTGCTTCGCGCCCGTGACCATTTGGCCGATCGCCTATTTCGGCCGGCGCATGAAGCGCATCTCACGGGTGAGCCAGGAGACCATCGCCGACCTCACCAGCAGTCTAAACGAAGCGATCATCGGTCACCGTGTGGTCCAGGCCTTCACTGCTGAAGAACGGGAGCAGCAGCGCTTTGCCGCCCACAACAAGCGCTACTTCCGCAAGATGATGAAGAAGACCCAAGCTCGGGCCCTCACCTCGCCGGTCATCGAGCTAATTGTCGCCTGCGGCGCGGCGGCCGGCATCTACTATGGCGGTAGCCGGGTCATCGACGGGACCATGACCACCGGGACCTTTTTCTCCTTCCTCACGGCCCTCATCATGGCCTATCAACCGATGCGCAAGCTCGGCAGTGTGCATGTCGCAATCCAAGAGGGCATGGCCGCGGCACAACGGGTGTTCAGCGTGCTGGACGAGGTGCCGGAGATCGCCGATCGTCCGGACGCACTCCCGATGGCGCCGTTCGCGGATCGGATCGAGTTCCACGGCGTCCACTTCCACTACGGCGAGGAGTGGGGGCTGCGTGACGTCTCGCTGGTGGCACGGGCCGGCGAGACGGTCGCCTTTGTCGGTCCATCCGGGGCCGGCAAGACAACGCTCGTGCACCTCATCCCGCGGTTCTACGAGGTGGGCGGCGGCGCGATCACGATTGACGGCGTTGATATCCGTGACCTCACCATCGTCTCGCTGCGCGAGCAGATCGCGCTGGTGGGCCAGGACACCTTTCTGTTCAATGCCACGGTACGAGAGAACGTTGCCTACGGTCGTCCCGGGGCCTCAGAAGAGGAGGTCGAGGCGGCGATGCGGGCCGCCAACGCCCACGACTTCGTCTATAGCTTGCCCGCGGGCTACGACACGGAGATCGGCGAGGGTGGGGTGCGCCTCTCCGGTGGTCAGAAGCAGCGCCTCTCCATCGCGCGAGCGTTGCTCAAGGATGCGCCGATCCTGATCCTCGACGAGGCGACCTCGGCGCTCGACACCGAGAGCGAGTCCTTGGTGCAGGAGGCCCTCAACCGGCTCATGGAGGGTCGCACCACCCTGGTGATCGCCCACCGCCTGTCGACGGTGCAGCAGGCCGATCGTATCTACGTCCTCGACCACGGCGAGGTGGTGGAGTCGGGCAGTCATGCGGAGTTGCTGGCGAGGGGTGGGCTCTATCGCCACCTCTACAACATCCAGTTCGGGGACGAAGGAAACAGCAGGGGCTAGCCCCCTGATCCCTCGCGCATCAGTAGCGCGCATTCAGCCCGATCGACCACGACGTTTGGTCGAGGAACC
>JASFUG010000076.1:0-10765 GCA_050050395.1 Nitrospirota bacterium | reverse complement strand
AGAGAGAGATGGTGGCCGTCGAGGACCATCGTCGCCTCCGGGGAGGTGATCTCCCCCGCCAGGGTGACGCTCCCCTCCAGTGCGCCGTGGACCGGCCACGCTCGCGGCAGCCACGGGCCGAGGTACGGCTCCACCTCGTGGACGGTCACGGAGAGCCCGGTGTCGTCGATCCGACCGGTGGCGAGGTCGACCGCGCCGGCCCCGCTCACCCGGTCTTCGTCGTGGCGCGCCTCCAGGGCGTCGACCGCCAGCCGGCGCCCCTCCGCCGTGGCGCGCAGGGTGAGGGTGTCGATGGGGACGCCGCCCAGGGAGAGGTTGCGACCGTCCAGTTGCAGGTCACCCCGCGGCGCCGCGAGAGTCCCCGCCACCTCCCCCTCCCCGTGCAGAGAGCCGTGCAGGGGCGGGAGGGAGAGGAGCGCGCCGAGGGGTGCCAGGTCCGCCGCGGCAATGCGCAGGTGCGCCTTTACGGGCACCTCCGTCATCGGCACGTCGCCCCCCGGCCACCGCGCCTCTCCCCCCTCCAGGGCGAGGGTGACGCCGGCGGTCTCCAGCACCGCCTTCGCGAGTCGCACGGTACCGCCACTCACCTCCCCTTCAGCGACCAGGCGGTGCGGGGGCACCCGGTGACCGGGCGCCGCCGCCGCGATGCCGGCCATGCCGAGAACCGCGGGTACGTCGGCCAGGGAGACCGAGAAGCTCCCCTCGGCCGCCTCCACGATCGGGGATGCCTCGCCCGCGACAAGCACCGCCAACGGGGCACTTGCCGCAAGGCGCGCGGCGTTGTCCCCGGAACTGAGATCGACACGATCGAAGTGCAGGGTGCCGTCGGCGGCGATGGCGTGAAGGTCCACCCGGTCGACACGGGCCTCGCGGAAGACGAGGTCCGAGACCGTGGCCGTGAGGTCGCCGGTGAGGTCCAGGGGGCGGTTTGGATCGACGCGAAGCTGGACCTGTGCCGCCAGGTTGCCGCCGAGAGGCGGCCCCTCCGTCAGCGCCGACAGCGGCGCCAGGGCGACGCCGTCGACCTGCAAGTCTGCACGGATCGTGTCGCGGTCGACCCTACCGGTCAGGCCGATGGCCCCGCCCCAGGCCCGCAGCCGCGCCCCGAGGGTCGGCGGACCGGCGAGGGCGAGCCGCGCCCGCTCCACCACCTGCACGTCTCCCAGAGAGAGCGCCTCCAACACGAGGGTCTCGCGCGAGTACGTCAGCTCCGCGGCCAGGCTCGTCCTTCCCTCGCGGAGCCCGGGATAGGCCCACGCCAGTTCGGCTACCCGGAACGATACGCGTCCCTCCCCGTCGGTACCGACCCCTAGAGCGACACCATTTGCCTCCACCCTCCCACCGTGGCCCCTCACCTCGAGCGACACGTCGCGCGTGCGCAGGCCCGGCAGTACGGCGGGAAGGACCACCGGTGCGCCGCCTGTCCGGGCGGACGCGGGCCCTCCTCGATCGAGGTCGACGACCAGCCGCGCCCCATCGAGCTCGATCTCCGTCCGGGCGAGGAAGGCGTCGATGCCAAAGAGCAAAGCCGGCAAGGAGTAGCGCGCCGCGATCCGGCTCACCGCGAGATCGGTAACCGCGCCCGCCGCGCTGCCCTCCACGGTAGCGATCCCCGTGATCTCCAGGTCCGCGAGGTAGCTCCCGCCGATGCCCGCCACGGTGATCGTCACTCCCAGCCGGTCCTGGACCTCCCTCACCAGCAGCCGCTCGACCAGTGGCGAGATCACCGCGCCGCGCAGAGCGTAGCCCACCGCCATCAGGCCTCCCAAGACCAGGGCGATCCCGGCCCCCCACACGGCACACCGCTTCATGCGCACCCCTCAAGGAGCGTCGGCCACCGGCAAACGCAATGCGGCGATTGAAGCAAGATAGACGAGGCGGCTAGGCGCACCGTGGGGCCCCTCCCATCAGACGCATCGGGAAAACAGTGGCTGCGTCGAGTCTACAGGGAGGACCTCACCTCCGCCCTCCTGGCGGGAGGAGAACGCCGGCGGCAACCGCATGGGAGCGCCACCCGTCTCATCCTGCGACACAAAACTTGTGCAATTGTCTCAAACTTAATCAGGCAGTCGTTCGCGGTGTCCCCAGGGCGCCGTGCGGGCGGGGATCCCCATGCGGTGGCGCCGGCTAACTCGTTGACACTACACATGGCGTGGCCGCCCCGAGGGCGATGGTGGCACGTCCCGACGCTACTGGCACGGGGCTTGCGGTACCCAGGGTGAGCGCGGAGGGTGAGATGTGCGCCCGGTGAAACCACGGGAGACCTTGCCACCGACCACTCGGTACGGACACATGAAGGCCAACGCTGACGCCCTACCACGGAACCCGCGCCGCCGCGATGGGTCCGTCAGGCGCGCGCAACGACGAGGAACCGAATCCTAAGCCGTGCCGGCCCGGAAGAGGCCGGCAACCAGAGGGGAGACCAGACCATGAACAAGACTAAGATCATCCAGCTCCTAGTCATTACAGCCATCACCCTGGGGCTAACGACGCCGGTGGGCGCCCAAGAGGGTACGCCAGGAGGTACCACCCCGCAGGCGGTGCCCCACACCTACATCGCCATCATGAAGCTGCCGCCGGCGGTGGCGTATGAAGGCGATATCACCGGACTGGAGGCGACCCGGCCCGGTAAGGGTAAAAAGATCAACCCCAAGAGCGCCCACGTGAAGAAGTACATGGATTTCCTCCAGAAGTCCCACGACGACGCGCTCGTGGCGGCAGGTACCACGGTGGCTGCCAAGGTCTACAGCTATACCGTCGCCCTCAACGGCGTCGCCGCCGCCCTCACCGAGGCCCAGGCTGAGGCACTCGCGAGACAGCCCGGGGTTGCGTCGGTGAAGCTTGATGCGATGAGGTACGCCACGACCGACACCAGCCCGACGTTCCTCGGCCTGGCGGGCAACCAGGGCGTCTGGGCCAAGGGCATCGACGGCGAGGGCGTGATCATCGGCGTCATCGACACCGGGATCTGGCCGGAACACCCGAGCTTCCACGACGACGGGAGCTTCGGGCCGCCGCCGATCGACGTGGCAGGCCTCCCGTGCGACTTCGGAAACGCTGCCTTCAATCCCGATGACGCACCCTTCACCTGCAACAACAAGCTCCTCGGGGCGCGCACCTTCCTCAATGGCTATAAGGCCGATCTCGGCTTGGAGCCGGAGGACTTCGATTCCGCCCGCGATAGCAATGGCCACGGCACCCACACCGCGTCGACCGCCGGCGGCAACCACGGCGTCGAGGCGAGCATCCTCGGGATCCCCAGGGGCATGGTGTCGGGGATCGCACCGCGCGCCCGGATCATCGCCTACCGGGGTCTCGGGAGCTTCGGTCGCGGCGTCGTCTCGGATCTGGCGGCAGCCATCGATCAGGCAGTGGCCGACGGGGTGGACGTGATCAACTACTCGATCGGAGGCCTCTTTGCCTCCCTCACCGATCCGGACGACGTCGCCTTCCTATTTGCCGCCGATGCCGGTGTCTTCGTCGCCGTATCCGCGGGTAACGCCGGGCCAAGCCCCGAGTCGATACCCGGCCCCGCGTCCGTGCCATGGTTGACCGCCGCGGGCGCCAGCACCCACGACCGGGCCTTCCTCAGCGACATCACGGTGAGCGGCCCGGGGACGCCACCCGCCGACCTGTGGGGCGGCTCCGTCACCGAGGGCGTCGAGGATTACGACCTGGTGGACGCCGCAGGGATCGTGGACAGCGAGGGCAAGGAGTTCGGGGGATGCGAGAACCCCTTCCTTCCCGGCACCTTCCAGCCGACCGATGCGGTGGTGTGCTCCCTGTCCGTATTCGGCCCATCCTCGGCGGACCGGGCCGAGAACGTGGCCGCCGGCGGCGGTGGCGCGGTCCTCTTCCAACACCGTCCCGACACCGCCATCCCATCCAACCTCAATTCCGTCCTGCCCACGGTCCACATGCTCCACGACGTGGCCCAGCCCGTGAGGGTTTACCTCGCCGCGAATCCCGGGCAGGTCACCGTCGGCTTCACCCAGGGCACTGCCCGTTACGCCGCGGAGGACCCGCGGGTGACGGCGGACGTGGTGGCGCGGTTCAGCTCGCGCGGTCCGGACGAGGTCGCGCCGGACATCATCAAGCCGGATATCACCGCCCCGGGCGTGAATGTCCTGGCGGGCGCCAGCCCCATTCACCTCGGGGCGGAGGTCCAGGGCGAGCTCTTCCAGGCGATCAGCGGCACCTCCATGGCCAGTCCCCATGTGGCCGGGGCCTTCGCCCTGATCAAGCAGGCCCACCCGGACTGGAGCCCGGCCATGGCCCGGTCGGCCCTCATGACCACCGCGTATCAGGCGATCGTCAAACAAGATGGCGCGACCCCGGCGACCCCGTTCGATAGGGGCGCCGGACGCCTGAATCCGGACAACAAGGGGAAGAAGGGCTCCGCCTTCCAGCCGGGGCTGACCTACGACGCCGGCTATGACGACTACCTGGGGTTCCTGTGCGATGCCGCCCCGGAGGCGGTCGAGAACCCCGAGACGACCTGCGCGGACCTTCGGTCCTCAGGCGTCCCGACCGAGGCGTACAACCTCAACCTACCCTCGATCGGTGTCGCCGAGGTGGTCGGCGCTCAGACCGTGTGGCGGACCGTCACCAGCGTCGCGCAGGATGCGGGCCGGCGCATGTACTCCGTCTCCGTCGATGCGCCACCGGGCTACCAGGTCACAGTCTCCCCCTCCACGCTGCCTCTGATGCAGGGAGAATCGGCGGTGTATCAGGTTACCTTCCTCGGTGACTGTGCAGCCGCCAACCAGTGCGACCAGTGGCGGTTCGGCGGCGTCACCTGGCGCGACGTGGCGGGGCAGTACGAGGCCCACACCCCGATCGCCGTGCGTGCCGCCCTGTTCGACTGGCCGGAGGAGATCTCTGCCAGCGGCGAGTCGGGCACGGAGAGCTTTGACGTCCGCTTCGGCTACACCGGCTCGTACACCGCCGCCGCGCGTGGTCTGGTCGGGGCGACCGTCACGTCCGGCAACGTGACCGAGGAGTTGAGCACCTCCCACGAGTTCATCCTGTCGAACGTCGCCCACTTCCGCGTCGCCCTGCCACCCGGAGCGACCGAGGCCGACGCGGATCTCGATGTCTTCGTCCGCGACCCCACCGGGTCCACCGCCGCCGCCAGCTTGGGAGAAGGAAGCATCGTACGGCTCGATATCGCGAGACCGATGGATGGTATCTGGACCGTGGAGGTCCGTGGTAACTCCACGCCCGGCGGCGACTCCGACTACGACCTCTACACCTGGGCCCTGCCCCTGACCTCGGGCGGCACCCTGACCATCGACTCGGCCCCCGCCGCGGCCACCGTCGGAGAGACCGGGACCGTCGACGTGAGCTGGGGCGGCGCGGCGAGCGGTGCCTGGTACATCGGCAGCGTCACCCACACCGGCGACACCGGCCTCATGGGCGTGACCTTCATCGACGTCGACAACCGGTAGCCGGCCAGGTCCGTCAGCGACCCCCGGGCGATCGTTTGCAGGCGATCGCCCGGGGGTCGCGATCGATCGCTCCATCGTCCGGACACGAGCGCGATCCCGCAGCGCCAACCCGCTCACCGCAAGGCGCGGCTAGTACACGCGATGTCACTACGCTTAGCGCGAGGCGAGCAGGCAATCCGCTATTAACAGAAGTATTGCTACAAGCTTATGGATAATTTATTGCCCATGTGATCATTTAATGTATAATTTTGCACTCGGCGTTGATGTTTCGTGTCGGGTTGTCTTGCGAGATCCGTTGGCTTTTTGATTCGGGCTGCTTGCTGATCGCGTCGTGTTTGCTTCAGGGTCGACAGGAGGTTGGCGGAGAGGAGGCGATGCCATCCCTCGACACCCGGCGAGATTCGCGCCGGGCTGCCCAAGGGAGCAGGCCGTCCCCCCGTTGCTTGCGGATGGGTCCCGGTGTATCGGCGCGATCGACGGCCGCTTTGCAGAGTGTTTTCCCCGCGGCTAGGTTCCGAGCCTGCTTTTCTCACCACGAACCCGTTACGCCCGTGCGACTGCCCGCGTCTCCTTGCCGTTTCCTTCTCCGAGTGCTCGACGGGCCACAAGCCCGCCCATGGGCTCGGACTTGCGGGCCAGCCAGGATCCATGGCTATTTGCACGGCCTCGCGACGACCCCGTGTGAGAGATGGCGGGCGAGCGGCTAGCCAAAGAAAGGCTTCTCTATGAGAACGACTCTACTGTTCCTGACGGCCATGATATTGGGGCTGACGGTCGGCGTGCCGGGGGCGTGGTGCGGCGAGCCCATCCTGGGACTGCCACCGGTGCCGATTCCGGCGGACAACCCCCAGACCCCGGAGAAGATTGCCCTGGGCGAGCGGCTGTTCATGGAGAAGCGCTTCAGCGGAGACGGCACGGTGGCCTGCGCCAACTGCCACGATCCGGAGAAGGCCTTCGCCGACGGGCTGCCGGTTGCCGTAGGCATTCGCAATCAAAAAGGCACCCGTCATGCCCCCACGGTGATCAACGCCGCCTATTACGAGGACCAGTTCTGGGACGGGCGCCGTCCCAGCCTGGAGGAGCAGGCCAAGGACCCCTTCCTCAATCCGGTGGAGCACGGGCTCACCAGCCACGACCAGATCGTCGAGGTCGTTCGTGGTGATCCGAGCTACGTGGCGGCCTTCGAGGAGGTCTTCGGGGTCCAGGCCGCGGACATCACCATCGACCATGTCGTCCAGGCGATCGCCGCCTTCGAGCGCACGGTGGTCTCGGGCGACTCCCCCTTCGACCGCTATCTCTATGGCGGCGATCAAACGGCCATGAACGAGGCGGCGATTCGCGGTCTGGAGACCTACCGCACCAAGGCGCGCTGCCAGGACTGTCACAAGATCGATCAGACCTTCGCCACCTTCACCGACAACGACTTTCACAACCTGGGGGTCGGTTTCAAACGGATCCAGGACAAGTTCATGCCCCTGGCCGCAAAGCTGCGCAAGGACCGCAAACCGATGGAGGAGATCGACGGCGCCATCCTGTCGGATCCGGAGCTCTCCGAGCTCGGACGCTTCGTCGTCACCCTGCGCCCCTCGGACATCGGCCGGTTCAAGACCCCGACCCTGCGCAACATCGCCGTGACCGCTCCGTACATGCATGACGGCAGTCAGAAGACCCTGGAGGAGGTGATCGATTTCTACAACCAGGGCGGCGAGAAGAACCCCGTGCTCGATAGCGGCATTCGCCCGCTGAACCTCACGGACCAGGAAAAGGCGGATCTCGTCGAGTTTCTCAAGGCGCTGACCAGTCCGCAGTTTGCCCAAGACCAATAGGAGCGAGCCATGAACGGAGAAATGGACCGCAGGACCTTTCTGAAAGGGGCCGGTGCGGCCGTCGCCGCCGCCAGTCTGCCGGTGGGACTGGTCAACGTCGCATGGGGTGACACGCCGGCAGAGGGCTTCAGCTTCGCCTACATCTCCGATCCCCACATCACCCAGATCAAGGGCACGGACTTCGTCCGGAACTTCGATCGCGGGCTGGAGAAGGCCGTGTTCGAGGTCAATTTCATGGACCCCCAGCCCGACTTCGTCGTCTTCGGCGGGGACCTGGCACAGCTCGGCAAGCCGGCCGAGCTCGACCACGGTCTGGAGATGATGAGCCAGGTGACCGCCCCGGTCCGGTGGGTCATCGGCGAGCACGACTACTACCTCGACCTCGGCAAGTACTGGCAGGACAAGATCAGCCCGCTCTATTACAGCTTTGACCACAAGGGGGTGCACTTCGTGGTGCTGTGCAGCATCCTCACCAGCGACGACTGGACCCACAAACGGTGGCCCACGGCCGAGGAACGGATGCGGCAGATGGCGCGGCTGGATAACCCCAACGGCTCACCCTTCATGGTGAGGGAGGAGCAACGTGCCTGGCTGAAGAAGGACCTGAGCAAGGTCGACAAGAAGACGCCGATCATCGTCCTGTCCCATTCGCCCCTGTACAAGGTCTTCAAACCGTGGAACTTCTGGACCGACGACGCGGAGCAGGTGCAGGCCATACTGCAGCCGTTCCAGAGCGTGATGGTCTTCCACGGCCACGTGCACCAGGTCCTGTACAACCAGATCGGCAACATCACGTTCAACGCCTTCATGTCCACTGCCTGGCCGTGGCCATATCCGGTGAGCTACTCCCAGGTGCCGAACAACGTCCCCAAAGCGACGGTGTTCATGAACCGCGCGGACCCGTTCAAGGAGCGTGATGGCACGGGACGCGGGACCATCGATGTGGCAGGCGGCCAGACCGTGGTCCATCACGTGGAGCTGTGGGAGAACACCCCGCGGGTGGTGACCAGCAAACCCGGGATGAAGTACCCGCAAGACTCCATGTACCAGGACGCTAAGAAACAAATTCCGCCACAGACGCATTATTGACGGCGCGAACGTCCCTCTTGCGATTGTCAGCTACCCCCAGAAGGAGGTGGAGAATGTTGAGGAAGTCGATTTGCCTGCTCGCGCTCGGCCTGCTGGTGTCGTTCCTGGAACCGCAGGCGGTCCGCGCCGACGAATTCACCGAAGCGGATCTAAAGAAATGGAACGAGGCATTCATGACCGCAGTGCACGAGGGTGACAAGCTGTTTCACAGCGCCCTCGGCACCAACGCCGTCTCGTGTGACATGTGCCACCCCAATGGCGCCGATACCCACCCGGAGACCTACCCCAAGTTTCAGAAGCAGATCGGCAAGGTCGTGGGCCTGCGGGACATGATCAACTGGTGCATCCAGAACCCGTTGGAGGGAGAGCCGCTGGCGGCCGACGACCCGAAGATGTACTCGATCGAGGCGTACATCCACTACGAGCGGCGGGGCGTACCGATGGCGCCGGGCAAGCACTAGCCCGGAGCGCTCACCACGCATCGGTGCGGTCTGTAGGCCGGGCTCCGCCCGGCATGGCGGGCAGCGCCCGCCCTGATATGGAGGAGGGGCGCCACACGCCCCCTCGCCGCCCGGCACATGTCCGGCCCCCCCCCTGACGATAGAGCGCGCGCCCTTGTAGGGTGCTGCCGGGCAACGCGAGGCGCACCGCGCCCCAACCCGCCGCGCTGCCTCGAACCCGGTGCGCCACCCTACGATTGGCGCACCCTACGACTCGCCCTCCATCAGACCCGGGAGCGTCCCGCTCCATACGGTCTACGCCGTTCGTGACCGTTCGGTCGCTGGATCGGATTTCACTCTCATCCCGGAGGTCAAGGAGTCTCCCCTGCGCGAGCGGGCTGCAGGCCCGTCGCGATGCGCCCTTTCCGCGCCAAGGCCGATCGTGCACCTCCGTCGCTGAGAGAGACTCTGCGATCTTGGCGGCTTTGCGAGAGACCCAAGAGGAGATAGGCGCCGCCGGGTGGGATCACGAGCTGCACGAGAGCATCGAGCAGCCGGGCTTGTTGAGGGCCCAGTCTGGGCGCTTCTCGGCGAAACGCTCGTCGCCCGGCTCCATGGCGTAGGGGCGCCGCAGGACCTCCATGAGGCGCAGCAGCTCCCCGTCGTCGCCGCGCTCGGCGGCGTCGATCGCCTGCTGGGCGAGGTAGTTGCGCAGGATGAACCACGGGTTGGCGCGGTTCATGCGCGCGACCCGCCGCTCGTGCGGCTCCCGGCCGGCGCGCACGCGCCGGCAATAGCGCTCGAGCCACTGGCGGAAGTCCGCCGCGTTCGCCTGCCACGGGGCCGGCTCGTAGAACACCGGGTCGAAGACCTCCGTGTCCGGGCGGTCGACGTCGACCTCGGCGAGGGCGCGGAAGAACAGGGTGAAGTCCATGTTTGCCTGGTGCAGGAGGCGGTAGGCGTCGTCGATCAGCTCGTGGTCGTCCGCGCGGGATGCCTCGGTGATCACCAGGCCGAACTTCTCCGCCTGCATGGCGGGCATCGCCTCGTTGAAGGTCGCCTCGTAGCGCGCGAGGCCGTCGCGCAGCACGTCGTGGTCGGGGATCACCGTGACCAGGGCGTTGGCGAAGGCCATCAGGTTCCAGCCGGCGATGGACGGCTGGTTGGCGAAGCGGTAGCGCCGCCCCTGGGCGTCGGTGGTGTTGGGGGTCCAGTCCGGGTCGTAGTTGTCGAGCCATCCGTAGGGCCCGTAGTCGATGGTCAGGCCGAGGATCGACAGGTTGTCGGTGTTCATCACCCCGTGGACGAAGCCGACCCGCTGCCACTCGACGATCAGCCGCGCGGTGCGCCGGCACACCTCGATGAACCACGCGGCGCGCTGCTCCTCCCGGGTGCCGGTGAGCTCCCGGAAGTCGCGGTCGATGGTGAAGTCGACCAGCCGGTCCAGCAGCTCCCGCTCGTCGCGCGCCCCGAGGATCTCGAAGTTCCCCAGGCGGATGAACGACGGCGCCACCCGGCAGACGATGGCCCCCGGCTCGGCCTGGGGGTGACCGTCGTAGAACATGTCCCGCACCACCCGCTCGCCGGTGGCCACCAGGCTCAGGGCGCGGGTGGTGGGGATCCCCAGGTGGTGCATGGCCTCGCTGCACAGGAACTCGCGGAGCGACGAGCGCAGCACGGCGCGGCCGTCGGCGGTCCGGGAGTACGGGGTGAGCCCCGCCCCCTTGAGCTGGATGTCCCACCGCCGGCCGGCGTGGACGACCTCCGCCAGGGTGATGGCCCGGCCGTCCCCGAGCTGCCCGGCCCATTGGCCGAATTGGTGGCCGCCGTAGCGGGCGGCATAGGGGGTCATCCCTTCCAGCAGGCGGTTGCCCGCCAGGACCTCCACCGTCTCCGGGCGCCGCATCTCCGCGGCGCTCAGCCCCAGGAGGTCGGCGACCTAGGGGAACCACGCCACCAG
>JASFUG010000075.1:0-10769 GCA_050050395.1 Nitrospirota bacterium | reverse complement strand
AGATCGTGCAACCGACGGGCGAAGAGCGCACGATCCGCCGCGGTGGCGCTGGTGAGGAGGATCGGGATGAGGAGATCGGGCAACGCCAGGAGCGCCGCCCACTGGATACCGTCGTCCTCCATGGGATTGCTCGTCCGACGCTCGGAGACGCCATCGGCCGGGAGGCGCGCCACCCGCCAGCGCGCGCCCGGAGGCTCGGGCGCCGACGGCGCTGGGAGCGTGGTGACGGCGTGGGTGGGGACCGGCAGGGATCGGGGATCGACACGTGGTCGGAGCGATCGCGCGGCGTCGTCCACGGGGACAAGCTGCAACTGGGGAGTGGTGTCGTTCATGGCGTTTACCTCTCGCGAGCAAAGTGAGGAGAAGAGGGGCACCGCAGTGGGGCGTCATGGTGCGGCTAGACGATGTTCAGCAAGGCCGGTGCCAGGGACAGAGGCTTGCAGTGCGAGGTACGGGATATGGATTTTCCTATTGAGTTACTTGGGCTTTCTCGCCCCCCTGCCGGATCGTGGTGCAACCACCGGACGGAGGCACATGCACCGACCTGGTGCAGTGGTGCACAGGTGCGGTGCAGCAATCGCGCCCGCGGCGGATGCGTGCCCGCACCGTCGATTCACCGGAGTCCGCGTCGCCTGCTCCTCCGCAATGCCGCCGCGAGAGCCAGGCGGCCGCCGGTGTTCATCGGCCAGGGACTGTGCTTAGGTCCAGTCGCCGGGAGTGAGGGGTGCAAGCAAATGACTGCAAGCAATGACGCGTACCTGGAGGCGGCCGTCACCATCGCCCGCGCGGCCGGGGAGGTGCTCCTCGACTACCAGCGGCGCGGCTTCAAGGTGGCGACCAAGGGCCACCGCATCGACCTGATCACCGACGCCGACCGCGCGAGCGAGGCACTGGTGGTCGAGGAGCTGATGCGCCGTTACCCCGACGACTCCATCCTGGCGGAGGAGAGCGGCGCCCGCGACGGTGCGCGCGACCGGCGGTGGATCATCGATCCCCTGGACGGCACCACCAACTTCGCCCACGGCTATCCGTTCTACTGTGTCTCGATCGGTCTGGAGATCGCGGGCACGCTCGAGGTGGGCGTGGTGCACGCGCCGGCGTTCGGGGAGACCTTTACCGCCACCCGCGCGGATGGCGCGTTCCTGGAGACGAGCGCCGGCGATCGCCGGCGGCTACACGTCTCGGCGGTCGCCGAGCTCTCCCGGGCGTTGCTCGTGACCGGCTTTCCCTACGACATCGCGGAGCGCGGCGAGGGGCCGTTCGATCTCTTTCGCCGCTTCGTCCTCGCGGCCCAGGCGGTACGCCGCGACGGCTCCGCGGCGCTCGACCTGTGCTACCTCGCCGCCGGCCGATTCGATGGGTTCTGGGAGGCCAATCTGAAGCCGTGGGACCTGGCCGCCGGCACCCTGATCGCCGCCGAGGCGGGAGCTGAGTTCAGCGATTTTCGTGGCGATCAATACACCATATCTGGCACCGAAATAGTTGCCTCTAACGGCGCATTACACGCTGCGATGGTCGCCACAATGGAGATTCCATGACCACCGTCGCCGTTGAAACTTGAACCCCGAAGCCGGTATAACGGCTCGTTGTTTGTTAATCGCAGTCGCCGGCGAGAGCGCTGTTCAACGGCTGCTGGGCTGCCGGTGCGAGTTCACGTAGCGGGCCGCCGCGCGCGGTCTCGTCGGGAGGAGTAGGCGCATGGAAGCTTGGATCATGTTTGTGCCCTTGGTCGGCGTCGTAGGCCTGGTGGTCGCCTTCCTGATCTTCCAGTCGCTGCGCAAGCTGAGCGCGGGGACCCCGCAGATGGTGGCGATCTCGGAGGCGATCCAGGAGGGCGCGCAATCCTTCCTTTTCACCGAGTACAAGTACATCGGGGTGTTCGTCATCCTGGTCTTCTTCCTCCTCGGCCTCTTCCTTCCGGGGAACGGCTGGTTAACTGCCGTTGCCTACCTGGGAGGGGCGGTGTGCTCCATCGCCGCCGGCTACTCCGGCATGACCGCGGCGACCAGCGCCAACGCGCGGACCACCGCCGCTGCCAAGGATCATGGGCAGGGTGCGGCATTGCTGGCCGCCTTCAACGGTGGCGCGGTCATGGGCCTGTCCGTCGCCAGCCTCGGTCTGGTCGGCCTGGGCGTGTACTACCTCTTCTTCGGCAACCCGGAGACGGCCGCGGTGCTGTCCGGCTTCGGCATGGGGGCGTCGTCCATCGCCCTCTTCGCCCGCGTGGGCGGCGGCATCTACACCAAGGCGGCCGACGTCGGTGCCGACCTGGTGGGTAAGGTCGAGGCGGGCATCCCGGAAGACGACCCGCGCAACCCCGGCGTCATCGCCGACAACGTGGGCGACAACGTGGGCGACGTGGCGGGCCTCGGCGCGGACATCTTCGAGTCCTACGTCGGCTCCATGGTGGCCACCATCGCCATCGGCGCCACAGTCGCGGCCAGCCGCCTCCACTCGCTCACCGGCGGTATGGAGACGGACACGGCCCACCGCGCCCTGATGTCCCTGCCCCTGGCCCTGGCGGCCGTCGGTCTCATCGCCTCCCTAGTCGGTATCGCCTCCATGCGCGTCCTCAAGGACATGGACCCGGCCGGCGCCCTGCGCAACTCGACCTTCATCGCCGCGGGCCTCTTTCTGGTAGCGGCCTACGTGGTGATCCACAGCGTCGGCATCAGCACCGGCGTCTTCTGGGCGGTGCTCATGGGCACCCTGGGCGGCATCTCCATCGGCCTGATCACCGAGCACTACACCGGGTCGTGGAAGCCGCCGGTGCGGAAGATCGCGGTGGCCAGCCAGACCGGCCCGGCGACGAACATCATCTACGGCCTGGCCGTGGGCATGGAGTCCACCGCCGCGCCCCTGATCGTGATCTGCATCATGATCTTCGTGGCCAACGCCCAGGCCGGGCTGTACGGCATCGCCATCGCCGCCGTCGGCATGCTGGCTACGGTCGGTATCACCATGTCGGTGGACGCCTACGGCCCGGTGGCCGACAACGCCGGCGGCATCTCGGAGATGGCCGAGCTCGGACCCGAGGTACGGGAGATCACCGACGGTCTAGACGCCCTGGGCAACACTACCGCCGCCATCGGCAAGGGGTTTGCGATCGGTTCCGCCGCCCTCACCGCCCTGGCGCTGTTCTCGGCCTACAACCTGGCGGTGCGCGTCATCAAGCCCGACTTCCACATCGAGGTCACCGATCCCAAGACGGTCATCGGCCTCTTCCTCGGCGGCATCGTTCCCTTCCTGGTCGGCGCCATGACCATGACCAGCGTCGGCAAGGCCGCCGGCGCCATGGTCGACGAGATCCGCCGTCAGTTCCGCGACACCCCCGGCCTGCTGGAAGGCAAGGAGGGGGTGAAGCCCGATTCCGGCCGCTGCGTGGCGATCGCCACCCAAGGCGCATTGAAGGAGATGATCGCCCCGGGTGTGCTGGCGGTAATCACGCCGGTGATCGTCGGGCTAGTCCTGGGACCCGAGGCGCTCGGCGGGCTGCTCGCCGGTGCCACTCTGACCGGCGTGCTCATGGCGCTGTTCATGGCCAACGCCGGTGGCGCGTGGGACAACGCCAAGAAGGGCATCGAGAAGGGCGAGCTGGAGGGTGAGATGAAGGGCACCGACGCCCACAAGGCGGCCGTGGTGGGAGACACCGTCGGCGATCCCTTCAAGGACACCTCCGGCCCTGCCATGAACATCCTCATCAAGCTGATGAGCATCATCAGCCTGGTGATCGTGCCCCTGGTGGCACGATAGGCGTATGCTTTTGGTAACAGGCGAGCGGAGGCGGCGGAGCGCTGGAGAGGCTCCGCCGCCTCGATGAGAAAAGGGGCTAGGGGTCAGGGCCTAGGGGCTAGGGAAGGACAGCCCTCCGGGCTGAATGAAGAGTCGATTGGAGCATCCACGAAAAGATCGCCGCCGGCCGACGGCCGGCACCACCTCTAGCCCCTGATCCCTAGCCCCCAACCCCTGCGAGCAAAGCGAGCCCCATGGAACGCACCCTCTCGATCATCAAGCCCGATGCGGTGGCCGGTGGCCACATCGGCGAAATCATCACCACCTTCGAGCAGGCGGGGATCCGCATCGTCGCCGCGAAGATGGTCCACCTGACCCAGCGACAGGCCGAGGGGTTCTATGCCGTCCACCGCGAGCGCCCGTTCTTCGGCGAGCTCACCGCCTTCATGACCGAGGGGCCGGTGCTGGTGATGGTCCTCGAAGGCGAGAACGTCATCGCCCGCAACCGTGAGCTGATGGGGGCCACCGATCCGGCGAAGGCGGAGCCGGGGACGATCCGCAAGCGCTTCGCCGCCAACATCCAGAACAATGCGGTACACGGCTCGGACGCGCCCGACACCGCGGCATTCGAGATCGGCTACTTCTTCAATGCCCTGGAGCGGGTGTAGGCGCGTTGCGCCCGTCCGCAAGAGATCGTGCAGGAGAGACTCCCAGGCAGGTGCATCGGGCGGATCACGAGCCACCGCTGGCGGGGCGGTCAGATGTTCCTTCTCCCGCCGCCCTTCGTCGGTGACCTCGCCGCGGTGTTCGCTGGAGGAGCTGCGATGATCGGGCCCCGCAAGAAGCGTTCTTTCGCCAGCCCGCCCCCCATCTTCTCCCGCAACAACCTGCGCCGCCTCGAGCTCTCGGCGATGGGGCTCTACCTCCTGGTGGCGCTCGGCCTCGGCGTGACGATCGGCTACTACCTCGACCGATGGCTCGGAACCGCGCCCTGGTTCCTCGTGATCTTCATCATCGCCGGCCTGTTCGCCGGCTTCCGGAACATGTATCAGCTCCTGCGCCGCGAGATCGACCTTTCCCGGAAGGGAGGCGGAGAATAGTGCTCCTCCTGACCCTCCTCACCATGTTGACGGCGGCGGCCCTGACCTACACCGTGGCCGGCGCCGGCAGCGCCATCGCGCTGACTGCGGGCATGGCACTGGAGAGCGCCAACCTGAGCCTCACCGACCGCGTGGGCCGCTACCTGCTGGACCCCGACCGTGGCCACAGCGGCTGGTTCCAGATCTTCTATTTCCTGAAGTACGGGGCGGTGATCGCCGCCTTCGTCTGGCTGGCTGTGCGGGTGCGGCTCGGCGTGCTGCCGCTGGCGGCCGGCTTCACCCTCGCCCTCGCCCTGCACATCGGGTTCCACCTGCGCGGCCGGCAGCCGCAATCCGAGGAACGCATCGATGCTACCTAGCCGCGTGCTCATCGCCGTGGGTTTGCTGGGCCTTGCCGCGCCGGCGGCCGCGTCGGAGGGCGGCCTCAGCCACCCGCCGCTGCTCTTCGCGGTGCCCGGGGTCGCCGCGCACGTCACCTACGCCTGGGTGGTGATGGTGATCCTGGTGGTCACCGGCATCGTCGCCGGCCGTACCGCCACCGTCATTCCCCGGGGGATCGCGCACTTCTACGAGGCGATCCTCGAGGCGATCCTCGTCTTCACCAAGGGAATGCTGGGCGACGAGGCCCTGCGGTTCTTTCCCCTGATCGCCACCTTTGCCCTGTTCATCGTCACCGGCAACGTGATCGGGCTGGTGCCCGGCTTCGAGTCCCCCACCGCCAATCTCAACACCACCGTCGCCCTGGCGGTGGTAGCCGTGGTGTACAGCGAGTTCGTGGGCATCCGCACCCACGGCCCCGGCTACATCAAGCACTTCACCGGGCCCCTGTGGTGGCTCGCGCCCCTCATGTTGCCCATCGAGATCATCAGCCATCTGGCGCGCATGCTGTCCCTCTCGTTGCGGCTGTTCGGCAACATCCGCGGGGAGGACATCCTGCTGGCCGTCCTCCTGGGCCTGGTCCCGTACCTGATCCCGGTCCCCATCATGTTGCTGGCGGTCTTCACCAGCTTCCTCCAGGCCTTCATCTTCGTGGTACTCACCCTGATCTACATCCAGGGCGCCGTCCAGCACGCTCACTGATGCACGCGCCCCGCCATACCGGACCACGGGGGTGCCGCTACCCCCATCTACGGGACGTATCCTCGTCCATGCTCCTCAACGTACTCGATGTTCGCCTGCGTCGCCCGGCCTGCGGGCCGACCCGGACCTGCGGGCATGTGCAGCCCAGCCTCCTCCTACGGGGCGACGGGGCAACGAAGCTACGGCCAACGCCGTCGCCGACCCTCCCACCTTCGAAATCGGGGAAGATGATCTAGAAGGGGCATCGGGCCAGGGAGTGTGGCACGCGGCACACCAGAAGGAGGTCTTCATGAAGACCGTGTTCTCCCTTGCAGTGCTCGTCCTTGCGGTGCTCTTCGCCGCCCCCGCCCTCGCCGCCGAGGAGGCTGCGGGCAGCTTTCACAACTACTCGGTGATCGCTGCCGGCCTCGCCATCGGCATCGCGGTCCTCGGCACCGGTATCGGCCAGGGCAACGCCGTCAACGGCGCCACCCAGGGCATCGCTCGCAACCCCGGCGCCTACGGCAACATCTTCACGGCGATGATCGTCGGCCTGGCGTTGATCGAGTCCCTGGCGATCTATTCCCTGGTCGTGTCGCTGATCATCCTGTTTGTGAAGTGGTAGGGCGGGCTGCACCGGCCATTCGCGGATAGGGGGGCCGCTTGCGGTCCCCCTTTTTTTTGTGCCTTGCCCACGCGAGGGGTTAGGGGCTAGGGATTAGGGGCCAGGGGCGGACAGCCCTTCGGGCTGAATGGATAGTCGTTTCGATCTTCCCACGAGATAATCATGGCCGGCCTCAGGCCGGCACCATCGCCCCTAAGCCCTAATCCCGAGCCCCTGCGAGCGAAGCGAGCCCCATGAACAACGTCCTGTCCATCATCCTCGGTGGCGGTCGTGGTACCCGCCTCTTCCCCCTGACCATGCACCGCTGTAAGCCGGCGGTGCCGATCGGCGGCAAGTACCGGCTGATCGACATCCCGATCAGCAACTGCCTCAACTCCGGCATTCGCCAGATCTACGTCCTCACCCAGTTCCTCTCCGCCTCCCTCCACAGCCACATCGCCCGGACCTACCGCCTCGATGACTTCGGTGGCGGGTTCGTGGACATCCTGGCCGCGGAGCAGGGAGCGACGAACATGGATTGGTACCAGGGCACTGCCGACGCGGTCCGCAAACAGCTCGATACGTTCGAGCGACCGGGCTGCGAGCACGTCCTGATCCTCGCGGGCGATCACCTCTACAAGATGGACTACCGCGAGATGCTCCAGACCCATGTCGAGCAGGAGGCCGACATCACCGTCGCCGCCCTTCCCGCCAGCCGCGAGGCGGCACCACAGCTAGGGATCCTGCAGATCGACGACCGCGGCATGGTGTGCGAGTTCCAGGAGAAGCCACAGAGCGCGGAGCTCCTCGATGCCCTGCGGGCCCCGGCCAACGTGCTCGACCGGCTCGGCGCGACCGACCCCACGTGCCCCTACCTGGCATCGATGGGAATCTATCTATTTCGGCGCAAGGTGCTCACCCAGCTGCTGCGCGAGTCGGACCACGTGGATTTCGGACGTGACCTCATCCCCGACGCCATCGTCCATCGCCGAGTCGCCGCACACTACTTCGGTGGCTTCTGGGAGGACGTGGGGACCATGTCCGCCTACTTCCGCACCCACCTGATGCTCAGCGAGGAGCCCCACGCGCCGTTCCTGTTCTACGGCACCGGCCCCACCCGAATCTTCAGCCGCGGCCGCTTCCTGCCCGCGAGCCGTTGCATGGGGGCACGCATCGACCACTCGACGGTGGCCGACGGGTGCGTCCTGTATGAGGGATGCAACATCGCGCACTCGGTCCTGGGACTGCGGTCCATCGTCCGCGCGGGCACGACGCTCCGTGACACCATCGTCAACGGCGCCGACTATTACGACCATCAGACCGTGGGGGAAAACGCGGCCGCGGGGCCCCCTCTCCTGGGAATCGGTCGCAACTGCAACATCACCCGCGCGATCCTCGACAAGAACGTGCGGATCGGCGACGACGTGACGATCCACGACGCCTCCCAGCGCCCCGATACCGACGGCGCGAACTTCTTCATCCGCGACGGTATCGTGATCATCCCGAAGGGCGTCGTGCTGGAGCCCGGCACCGTCATCTAGCCTGCGGCTTTCACCATGGGCTGCGGTCGACCACGCGTAGTCGACCGCAGCCCGTGCCGGACTCGGCGCCGGTCATCGACTGTCGGCCGGTCGCTGAGCAGCGGTGCAGCCCGGCCGCCGCACCGGTGTACTGCGGGACCAACTCGTGCACGCAACGGATGACGATTAAGTCACCGCTCGCTCGCGACGAAAGAAGGGACGTGCGGAAGAGTCACTCAGGGATCGTGTCTCACCCGCACGCGGCATACCTGACCACCGCTCCGCACCCCTTCTCAAACGACAGCGCGCCTCATGGTCCAAGACTGGCCGCCACCGTTACTGCGCCGCGACCACCACCCGCAAGAGGCCCTTCGCTTTGGCGATCGTGCGGACGCCGGTACGGGTTTCCAGGGTCCGTCATGACCGTCGTCACGCCGTCCATCGAGATGAGCCATGCTCAGTTCGAGACCCTGCGAAGCGGCGCCTACCAACGCGCCGGCATCGTGATCCCCGACGAGAAGCTGGGGCTGGTCCGTTCGCGGGTCCGCAAACGGCTGAAGGCGCTGGCGATGTCCGACGTCAAGAGCTACCTCGACTACCTGCAGGGCCCGTCCGGCGAGGGGGAATGGATCCATCTCCTCGACGTCCTGACCACCAACTTCACCGGTTTCTTCCGCGAGTCCGCCCACTTCGATTTTCTCCGCGATCGCCTGGTGCCGGCCGCGCGCCCCGCGGCCGACACGGGCGGTGCGCGATCGCTACGGATCTGGTGTGCCGCCGCCGCCACCGGCGAGGAGCCGTACTCCATTGCGATGGCACTCGATGCCGCGCTGCCGCGCACGGATCGCTGGGATGTACGCATCCTGGCCACCGACATCTCGACCCGTGCCCTCGACGTGGCCCAGGCCGCCGTGTATCCGCAGGACCACCTGGACACCACCGACCCGTCCTACCGCCAGCGCTACTTCGAGCCGGGGCCGGAGCCGAACACGGTGCGGGTCTCGGCCGGGATCCGCGGCCGGGTCGTCTACCGGCGACTCAACCTGATGGATGCCCACTGGCCGTTGCATGGCCCCCTCGACGCCATCTTTTGCCGCAACGCCATGATCTATTTCGACGCCCCGACCAAGGCAGGACTCCTGGGCCGCTTTCACGCGCTGCTGGCACCCGGCGGCTACCTCTTCGTTGGGCTATCGGAGAGCCTCACCGGGCTGCGTCATCCGTACCGCACCGTCGCCCCCGGTATCCATCAGCGCCCCGACGGCGACCTCCCCCCGGGACCGTAGTCGATGCCCACCGCCGAAAAGATCGTCGTCGGGATCGGCGACCTGCAGCTCTCGCGGGAGCCGGGGGCCGTGCTGATCACCCACGGGCTGGGCTCCTGCATCGGCGTGGCCATCTACGACCCGGTCACCCGCGTGGGCGGTCTCCTGCACTACATGCTCCCGGAGGTGGAAGGCCACGAGGAGAAGGCCGCGGCCTCCCCGCTGATGTTCGGTGAAACCGGTATCCCGCGCCTGTTTCACGGCGCCTACGCGATCGGCGCGATGAAGAGCCGCGTGATCGTGAAGATCGCCGGCGGTGCCTCCCTGATCGATGCGAATGGCGTCTTCAACGTCGGCAAACGCAACTTCCTGCTGGCCCGCAAGCTGCTGTGGAAGAATGGCATGGCCATCGCCGCCGAGGACGTGGGGGAGAGCTCGAGCCGCACCATGGAGCTGGAAGTCGATTCGGGGCGGGTCTGGATCACCTCGCCGGGTCGGGGAAGGAAGGAGCTGTGACCATGACACGCGACGAGCTGCTGCCCGTCTTCGAGACCATCAAGCCGCTGCCGCAGGTCGCGGTACGCATCCTGTCGGCGGTCGACGACGAGCACGTGGCGACGGAGGAGCTCGCCGCCATCGTGCGCCACGATGTGGCACTCCACGCGCGGGTGCTGAAGGTGGCCAACTCCGCCCTCTACGGCCTGCGCACCACCGTCGATTCGGTGGACCGCGCCATCACCCTCCTCGGCCGCCGCACCTTGACGAAGCTGGTGATAAGCGCCTGCGCCGGTGACACCCTCCAGGGCGGCGAGCGCGGCTACCTCCTCGACCATGGTGCCCTGTTCCGCCACGGCATGGCCGCCGGTGTGACCTGCGAGCTGCTGGGCCGCCACGTGACCCTGCCCAACCCCGGTTTGCTCTACTCCGCATGCCTCCTCCAGGACCTGGGCAAGATCGCCCTCGACGAGTGGGTCGCCTCCGAGGCGTCGGGCCTCGCCCACCTGGTGGCCGAGGGGGTCACCTTCGTTGAAGCAGAGAGCCGCGTCCTGGGTATCGACCACGCCGAGGTCGGTGCCTGGCTGGCCGAGGCGTGGGAGTTCCCAGAATCCCTTGTCGACGCGATCCGCTACCACCACCGCCCGGACGACGCGACCGATCCCACCGGGCCGCGCATCGTGCAGTTCTGCGACGCCCTCTGTCTGATGGCCGGCGTCGGATGCGGCTGCGACGGCCTCGCCTACGCGGTCGGCCCGGACCTCGCCGTGCAGCTTGGCATCGACGAGCACCAGGTGTGTGACATCGCAATCAGCCTCGCCGAGCGGCTCGGCGAGATCGACCAGTTATTGAGCGAGACGCTCACCGCTTGACCCAACACCGGAGTCCCTATGCAAACCAGCGTCCTCATCGTCGATGACTCGGCCACCGTCCGCAAGGTGGTGAAGCGTACCATCAGCCAGGCAGGCTTCGTGATCGACGTCTTCATCGAGGC
>JASFUG010000074.1:0-10908 GCA_050050395.1 Nitrospirota bacterium | reverse complement strand
CGGCGGCCGCTCGATGGCGTCGGCCAGCTCGCGGATGTCGGCGAAGGTGAGTCGCCGGCGGTAGGGCTGGCTGTAGAGCACCTGGAGGGCGGTGATCTCGTCCTTGTGGTCCGCGATGAACTGCTCGAAGAAGCCGACCAGGTTGCGGGCGCGGTCCAGGGCGGCGGCGGAGAAGCCGGCCTCGATGACCTGGTCCTGGCTGACGTGGTCGATGGTGATCTCGTTCTTCTTCTTGATCGCCACCAGGAGGTCGCGGAGCTTGGGGTCGTAGGCGAAGTCGTCCTCCAGCTCCTCCCAGCGGGTCTTGCGGGTGTCGCGCTCGCGTTTCTCCACGTAGTAGCCCGCGTCCACCTGGGAGCCGGCCTCGGTGATGGCCGTGCGGATGCGGTACACGTCGTAGTTGACGTTGACCCCGTCGGCCACCGCCGCCTCGTGGGGGTACTCCATGACCAGGTTCTGGTTGAAGAAGCCGAAGGTCTGCTTGTTGGGGGTGGCGGTGAGGCCAATGAGGTAGGCGTCGAAGTACTCCAGCACCTGGGCCCACAGGTTGTAGATGGAGCGGTGGCACTCGTCGGTGACGATGACGTCGAAGGTCTCGATGGGGATGGCCGGGTTGTATTCGATGGGCTCCGGCTCCTTGAACAGGCGCTCCAGGCCGGCGACCGATTGCTCCTCGTCTGCCTCGCTGAGATCGCGCCCGCGGAGCATGGAGTACAGGCGCTGGATGGTGGCGATGCACACCCGCGCGGTGGTGTCGATGGCGTTGCTGCTCAGGCGCTGGACGATGTACTCCTCGGTGAACTTGTAGTTGTTGTAGGGCGAGACGTATTGCTGGCACTCCTTGAGGGTCTGGTCGCCGAGGTTGCCGCGATCCACCAGGAACAGCACCCGCCGGGCGCCGGCGAACTTGATGAGCCGGTAGATGAGGCTGATGGCGGTGAAGGTCTTGCCGCTGCCGGTGGCCATCTGCACCAGGGCACGGGGGCGATTCTCCCGCAGGGAGTGCTCCAGGTTGGTGATGGCCCGGATCTGGGCGGACCACAGCCCCGCCTCGGCGAGGGCCGGCATGAAGCGGAGGCGGGAGAGCAAGGTGTTGGCCGAGGTGAAGGCGGGTGGGGCGTCGGCGGCCTTGGCGGCCTCCGCGTGGCCGCCGGGCGGGTAGGCAGTGTGGGGGGCGTCGTCCCCCGCACCGCGGTCCTCGCCCGCGAGGGACGCGGACGCCGCTGCCTCCTCGACCTCCGGCTGTCCTGCAATCGTCGGGCTCGGGACGGCCGCCGCGTCATCGAGCCAAGCGCGCAGGGTCTCGGGTCGATGGAAGGCGAAAACCCGGCGGGCGCGGGGCTCGGGATCGAGGCCGCTGGTGAAGTGCGTCTCGATCCCCGTGGACTCGTAGGCGAAGGGCAGGGGTGTGCTCCAGGCGGGGAGCCCGTCCGGGAGGCCCTCGGTGTACTTGGCGGACTGGATCTCGACGCCGGAGAGGGTGGCGCCCTGCCTCTTGGCCTCGATCACCCCGGCGGCGCGCCCATCGACGTAGAGCAGGTAGTCCGCGGCGCCGTGGCCGAGCTTCAACGGGAACTCGCGGATCGCCACGCCGCGGCCGGCGGTGATGTTGGCCTCTTTCGGATCACGCACCGCCCAGCCCGCCGCGGCGAGTAGCGCATCGATGACCTCCCGCGCTTCCTGTTCCGGCTGAGGCATAGGGTGACTGTCGCTGGGGGAATTGGTGGGTCGCCTTTGTAGATCGCCCAGGCGCTGACTGTTGAGAGCCTCCCACCTGCAACGAAACCGACGAGAACCGCGACAGACCGAGCGTCTTCCTACCAGTCATGTCCCGGCGCCGTCCAGGTTTACTGCGTCGATCGGTCGCCTACGTGTTTCGACGGGGGCGAGGGTACGCGGTGAGCAGCGGGGGCATCGCAACTTCGCGCCGTCGGAATGACCGCGAGGCGGAAGACCGCTCCGCGAGGAAATCGATCAGGGCGCGCACCTTGGGGGGGGTCGTGCTTGCGGGTCGGATAGATCGCGTAAATCCCCAGCTCGATCGAACGGAACCCGGGTAACGACTCGACCCGACGGCCGGCGGCGAGGTCGACGACACCGTGTCGCGGGTCGCCTCCGGTGGCATCGGAGCCACGGGCCGCAGCTAGTTTTTCTTCGCTCCTTGCTCCACCCACAGCCGCAGGGTCTCGATCTCCTCAGCCGGAAGCGGTTCGTCGCCCTTGTGGGGCATGCGTAGGGTGCGATCCGCCCTCCCCTCGACGAGCATGTTGAGGATGCTGCGGCGGCTGTCACCGGGGACGATCACTGGCCCGTAGACGGTTCCCTCCCGGAGGGTTTCCCAGGACTCCATATCGAGGCCCACCTCCTTGTAGCCCTTGCCGTCAGGCGGTGTGTGGCAGTGCAGGCAATTCTCTTCGAGGATGGGATGCACGTCTCGCGCGAAGCTGACCCGCCGCTGAACCGCGCATGCAATCACCGCCGCGGCAGCCAGCGCGACCAGAAGACCACTGCGCCAGGTGCTCATCGACCGTGGCGACACCTCGTTATCTGCCTTCATCGAGACAGTCATCGGCCAGCCCTACGTCCGTGTACCGGGAACGGATCGCTTGCCCCCAAGCCGCCCGGATCCGCGCCATACATTCCAGCCGACTGAACGTGGTGAGGATCTCATTTCTGAGCTTCTCGATCATGATGAAGCGGCCAATCAAAGGCGGAATAAAGAAATCGGGCTCCACTCGCAGTTCGTAGCGGATCCGAGTCTCTCCCTGCCAGGACTGGATGTGCCACACGGCCGCACCCGAGCGGAAACTGCTGAGCTCCGGTATCACCAGGACTTGCAGATCGCCGGATGGCAGCACCTTTATGTCCGCCACGCTGACCACGTCCACGCAAAATAGTGCGAGACACTCCTCGATCCGCATCCTCAGACGGACCACGCCCTGGTCCAACGACGGCAGAATCGCCGACTCCGTGATCGAGGGGTTCAACCGGTAGGCGTGCACGAAGTCAGTCAGAACGGCACGCACCGAAGCCGCGGGTGCATGAAGCACCGCCTCCGTGCTGACATGGTATTCCCCGCCGTTCTCATACGCCCGAAATTCGACCGGCTCGACGGCGCGGCCCGGCGCAGCTACGGCGAGCGGCGCAAGGACGAGGACGACAAACCTCGCCGCCAACCTGCACCAGGATCGCCAGCTGCGGCGCTTGATGGCCATTTTCCCTCCCGTCGTGCCGGAGTGATGCTGCCCCCGCCGAACATGTAAAAAATGACGACGCTATACGGGAAACCGCGAAACTATGACCACTTTCCTCGACATTACCCCAGCCCCCGGCCCTGTCAACCGGGGTGGGTTCCAGCGCCACGGTTCGCCACGGACGCTGCGCCCTCGTGGCCTCTCACTCGTAGTGCAGCGACTCAGGTGACGGGGTCGTGACGGGGTCGTGACGGGGTCGTGCTTGCGTTATTGCATTATTGGGGTTTCAAGCCGCTGGCGGGCATTCAAGGTCCTTGCTTGGCGTCTCTCCGCCTCGGCGTCCTTGCACTGAAGACTGCCGTCGCGCAAAGCACCGCAAGAAATCCAGACCGATCTCTGGAATCTGAGGCTGGCCGACGTCACCGGCCCGCCACCACCTGCCGCCCCTTCCCCTTGGTGGTTTCCCCTTTCCCTTCTTCCCGCTGAAAGCCCACCCGTCGCTTCCTCTTTACCGGCAGAATGATGCCCATCCGGCGGGTACCGAGATGACGTGCGGGGGCATCGAAACTTCGCGCCGTCGGAACGACCGCGAGGCGGAAGAGTGCTCCGCGAGGCAATCGATCAGGGCGCGCACCTCGAGGGCGACGTGCTTGCGGGTGGGGTAGATCGCGTAGATTCCCAGCTCGATCGAACGGAACCCGGGTAACGACTCGACCCGCCGGCCGGCGGCGAGGTCTTGGCCGACCAGGAAGGTCGGCTGCAGGATCACGCCATGATGCGCGAGCGCCACCGCGCGGCAGGTCTCGCGGTTGTTGGTCTGCATCCAGGGTTTGATGGTCACGGTGACGGGACCGTCGAGGCCGTCGACCGGCCCTCGATCGCCGGTCGACCGGTAGCCGCAGGCGAGGTCGGACGGACGGGTCGGCACGCCGCGTGACTTCAGGGATTGCAGCGAGATACACAGCACCGGGCGGGCAATGACGAGCCGTCGTCCATCGCGTTCTCCCACGCGGCCGCTCTCGACTACGTGAGTGGCTCACCGTTCCGGATAGCGATCGCGCGCTCGCCGCGACCGAGGCGGTCCCGGCGGACCCGCGTATCGGTGCGGACGCGATTGCTCATTAATTGCTCGCCCGGACGGGGCGATGTGCCGATGAGGTAGGGGACCTATCGCCCCGGAGATTGCCCATGTTCAGCAAGGCCGAGAAGTATCGAGACGGATCATCCAGGACGCGCGACAAGGAGCTGAGCGACCCGTTCGCGAGTTCCCAGCCGGACACCGCCCATACCCACTCCCCCATGTGCCTCGGCAAAACGGTCGTCATCAAGGGCGAGCTGACGGCCACCGAGGACCTGGTGATCTTCGGTCGGGTGGAGGGGACGATCACCGTCAAGGACCACGTCGTGACCATCGGGCAAGGCGCGATCATCGAGGCAGAGGTCACGGCGCACGGCGTGGTGGTCGAGGGCCACGTGGCGGGCAACATCGAGGCCACCGAGCATCTTGAGATCCGCCCCGGCGGTATGGTGATCGGCGACGTGAGGATGGCCTGTCTGGTGATTCGCGACGGAGCGACCCTGAAGGGTCGCGTCGACATGGATGCCGACCGTTCGAATCTGGTGCCGAAGCCCAGGAAGTCCGCGGGATCACCGCCGGCCGGTGACAAGTCCTCGCCACCGAAGCGCGATGGGGAGAAGGTTCAGGCGACCTGATCAGGCGTCGCGCCGGCGTCGGCGGTAACTCCGACCGCCGGGTGGGATCACCCACATGAGCACTCCCGAGCAAACCCTGTCGTCCTCTGAGCTGCGCAACCAGTGGGGGTGGAGTGACAAGGACTTCGTCGAGGCCCTGAGGATGGGGCTCCCTGGCCACGAGCCGGGAACCAAACGAGCACTGTCGGCAGACGACATCGCCAGGCTGGGAGAGCTGGTGACCTCTGGCGGGAGGATCAATGTCCGCTGCAAGCCCGCGGAGGTAGAGCAGTTCAAACGCGATCACCCCGAGATCTTCCCCCGGGGCGTCAAGCCCAGACGACCGGGGCGGAGGCCCACGGAGCCTTCGCGCATGTCGGTCGAGACGGTCGCGGAACGGTGGACCTGCGGCTTTGACCTCATTCGATGCCTGGTCGCGGACGGGATGCTTTCTCCGCCAGAAGGAGCGGGGCCGGAGGGATGGGTCGACCGGACGGCATTTCAGGAAGGCGATGACGCCCCGACCTCCGATTTCGAGATGTTCAAGGCCGAGCGGGCGTGGGGGAAATCCGCGGGCTGGAAGTCCGAGGTGATCCGGAAATTCGAAACGGATCATCCCGGACTCTTCGAGAGCGAGATCCTGGCGTCTGCACCCCAGGTAACACGGTCTTCCTCCCGGGACACGTCCGTGGGGAGTGCCGGTATCTCGCCGTCAACGGCCCCGGAGCCACAGTCGCCCGCGAAGGGCGGTGCGAGTCAAGCGGAGAAGCGAACGCCTGCCGCGAAGGGTGATGCTGCGGATGACGCTACAGATGGCCGTCGGGAGATCGCCCGGGAAGACCTGGAAGGGGCCATCGAGGTCGCGGTCGAGATGTGCCGGTGGTGGGGGAAACAGCCGGAGAATGGAAAGCGCCCGATGCCGGAAGCCATCGCGCACGTGAAAGCGGCTCTCCCCGACCTCTGCAAAGAGATGTCGGAGACGCGTCTACGGATGATCGCGAGCAAGGCGAACCCGGAACCCGTGGAGCGACAGCCGAAAGACGCCCCCGCCGCGCGGACACGATGAGCTCCCACCAAGGTAACGACCTGCGACCGCTGGAGGCCGGGTCCAATTGCCGGCGGCCTGCCGGCGTGACAATCGCGGTCACGCTTCCGGATTGACGGCCGCTCCGTCGGGCCGGCCGGTCACGCTGCGCCGTCGTGATCCCTTACTCGTAGTGCAGCGATTCGGCGGCGGGGATGCGCGTCGCGCTCACGGCCGGATAGATCGCGGCAGATGCGCAGGTGGCGAGGGCCAGCGCGGTGATCCAGAGGGTGTCCGTCGCGGAGAAGTCGAAGTGGTAGTCGAACAGGGTGAAGCGGTCCAGGAAGGAGACGCTGATCGCCCCGAGCAGGTTGCCCACCACCAGCGCCAGGCCCGCGCCGACGATGCCGATGATCCCCCCCTCCAGCAACAACATCCGGAAGACCTGCCATCGCCCGATGCCCACGGTACGAAGCACGGCCAGCTCCCGCTGCCGGGAGCGCACCTGGATGAGCATGGTGTTGGTGACCCCGATGGAGGCGAGGATGACGGTCATGAGCAGCACGAAGTCGAAGATCAGAAAGTCCCGATCGATCTCCCTCACCTGCCAGCGCCCCAGGGAGCGGCCGCTCTTCACGTGCCGGTACCACGGCGTCAATGCCTCCGCCTGCCACGGCTTCAGCCGGTTCCAGCCGGGTCCGGCGGGACGGGCGACGGCATACTCACCCAGAGTGGTCTCCAGGTTGCCGGCGAACACCGGGTTCCCGTCGCTGAACAGGGCGTACGACTTGAGATCGACGTACTGCCCGTCCTCGGCGAAGAAGCCGAGATCGTCGGCGACGTCGATGATCTCGAAGCGGTGGTCACCCGCCGGGCCGGAGAACACCACATGGTCGCCGGGATGCAGGCCGAACCGCGCGGCCAGGGTACGAGACAGCATCGTGGTACCGACGCGGAGCGGGGGTCGTCCGTGTCGCTGGAGCCAGGGATTGACGTCGTCGCCGCGAATCAGACGGATCGGGAACTCGCCGGCGGCCTTGGCGGAGAGCCGGAACAAGTCGACCCGTACACTCCTCGCGGCGGCCTGGACGGCCTGCTCGTCGTCCGGCACCCCGGCTCGCCGCTCGAAATAACCGTAGGGGAGGAGCGCCTCCTCGGCCCAGGCGTAGACTTCGTCCTGGAGGGCGCGGGTGACACCGTGGAGCGCCGTCAGCAGGCTGAACACCAGGGTCACCGCCACCACGGCAAACCCCATCCTGCGGCCGGAGAACGCCATGTGCCGTGCCGCCAGCAACGTCTCCAGGGGCAACACGAGCCGTAACGTCCGCTCGCTGCAGCGCACCATGGCGCGCAGGAGCTGCCCGGTCCACCACAGGGTCGCGCCGGTCAGGACCAGCACCACCGCGGCCTCGAAGAGAAAGAAGGAGACCACCGAGAGCCACGACTGGAGGAACGGGCGCACGGCGAGCCAGAGTGCGCCGAGGAGCGGCGGGATCAGCCAGGACACCGCCGTAGTGTCGCCGTCCTCGCTACCGGAGAGGAATCGCGGCTGCAGCACCCGCGCCACCTCCATGCGATACACGTGACGCACCGGCGCCAGGACGCCGAGCAGCGCGATCCCGACGGCGATCGCCCCGATCGCCGTGAGCTCACCCCAGGGCACGACGAATCCGGCCGGCGGGGCACGGCCGGTGGTGGAGATGCCGGCGGCAAGCAGGCCGGCCGCGATCGGGATCGCGACCGCCAGTCCCGCCAGGGAGCCGGCTGCCCCCAGCATCAAGGCTTCGCCGGTCAGCGACAGGGCGACGTTGCGGCGAAACTCCCCCAGACAGAGGGTGAGACAGAGCTCCCGCGCGCGTGACACCACGGAGAATCGCATGGTGTAGAACACGATCACCGTACCGACGAGAAAACTGAGCAGAGAGGCGAGACGGACCGCCAGCCGCATCGCCTGGTAATCCTCCTCGCCGCGGCGAACGGGTGATGCGGCGTCGCCCCCCAGGCCCTCCCTCAACGCCCCTTCCTGGGTAGGGAGCAGATCTCCGGCAGGGCGTGCCGGTTCCACCACCCCGCGCCGCTCAAATCGCACCCGGGTGACGACCGGGTGCGGCGAGCTGCCGGTACCGACCGCCTCCTCGCCGGCCACGAGGCCCCCGGTGTCTCCCACCACGGTCGCCAGCGGATCGGACTCCACGCGAGACGTGTTGAAATCCACCACCAGGATGGCGGCCACGACGCTCACCCCGATGGCCACCCCCAGGACAGTCGCGCTTGCCACCATCCGGTGGTGGGCGATGCTGCGCAGGGCGAGCCGTAAGGCGAGCGACAGATTCCAGCCCATACTAGCCCGCATTTCTCACCACGCCTCTGCTGCGACCGCACACCCGCCTGCATCTCCTGGCCGTGTCCTCGGCCGAGTCCTCGACATACCGCAAGTATGCCTGTCGGCTCGGACTCGCGGGCCAGCCGGGATCTACACGCGTTTGCACGGCCTCGCGACGATTCGTGGTGAGAAATGCGGGCTAGATGTCCAGGGCCAGGAGCCTCTCGTAGATGGCGGCCACGGCCTGCGTGTCGCCGTTCTGTTGCAGCTCGCCGGCGATCACCCCGTCTTTCAGGAAACAGATGCGATCGGCCCACGCCGCGTGCTCCGGGCTGTGGGTGACCATGAGGATGCCCGCTCCCTGTCCCTTGGCGGTGTCCCGGAGGATGTCCATGATCGCCCGTCCGACGGTGGGATTGACGTTGCCGGTCGGCTCGTCGGCGAGAAACACCCCGGGCCGGTGCACCAGGGAACGGGCGATGGTGGTGAGCTGCATCTCGCCGCCGGAGAGCTGGTGGGGATAGTGGCCGGCGCGATGCTCCATCCCGACCCGGCGCAGGATCGCATCGACCGTCTCGGCGTGCTCGCCGTCCCGTGCCCCGGCCACGAGGAAGGGGAGGGTGACGTTTTCCCGGACCGTGAGGGTGGGGATCAGGTTGAAGAACTGAAAGATCATGCCCACCCGGTGCCGGCGCAGCAGGGTGCGCTCGCGATCGGAGCCGTAGTCGACGGCGCGACCCGTGAGCTCCACCGCGCCACCATCCGGTGAGTCGATGGCGGAGATGCAGTTGAGCAGCGTGGTCTTGCCCGAGCCGCTGGGCCCCATGATCACCACCATCTCGCCGGCATCGACCCGCAGGTCGAGACCGCACAACACCGGCAGGCGCTCCCGCCCCAGCCGGTAGCTCTTCCAAAGGTCTCGCACCCGCACGGCGGCGCCATCCGCTCGGGCATGCTCTTCGATCATCACGACATCCAGGGGGTCGCGGCAGAATCGCCGTCCGCGGCATCCTACAGACACTCGCGCGGTGATGGTGCCGGAAGTCGGCGTGCCGCTCATCGTACCCTCGGACGGCTCCTCGGCGATGGCCGCATGGACCTCCCGCCGACGGTGGTGTCGAACTTCTTTGCAGCGCCTTCCTGACGCTCGAGGACCGGATTCATTCTGAGTTATCAGTGTGTTTTGTAAGTCAGCGGGCGACGGGGACCGTGCCGGCCTCGGGAACCTGTCAACAACCTTTGCGGTTTTCTCATCAATAACGTGTGGCGTGCGATCCATTCGTGTCGTGTAGGGGGTTCGGAGACAGAAATATACCGTTGGTTTTCAACCGGTTCCGTAGCAGGGTCGCCCGTCCGCCGGCGGGCTGGTACAGCGTTTGCTCTATAACGGGTGGGCGCAAGTTCCGAAAGTGCCTCCACCCACTCGTGGTCAGAGACACGGGAACAGGGTGGCTCCGGGAAGTTCGTCAAGAGCCTGCGCGTCAGTGGGGGTGAGTACATGCGGACGGAAAACTGCGGAATCGACAAGAAGCGTTGCGCACGACGTATCGATGGTTCCGAGAGATCGAGCTGGAACATCGACGTTGTTTCCAGAACGAACTCTTTCCTGGGAAGGATCGGAACGGTGAGACGTGGGGTCGGAGTCCTGTTTTGCAGTGTGTTGCTCCTCGGCTTCCGCGCTGCTCCCGCGTTGGCCCAGATTGGCGACGTGTGCGACGTCGACGACATCTGCGGCGTTGACCGAAATGACATCGCTCTCATCCTTGCCGCGCGCAACACCACGGCCAGCGGACCCGACGATCCTCGCGATGCCGACGGAGACGGCATCATCACCGTGCTGGACGCTCGCAGATGTGTGCTCGAGTGCGCCCTGCCACGGTGCGAGGGTGTCTTGATCGGGACGATCACCGAGGACATCCTCCGCGGTGGAAACCCACCCGGATCGGACCGTGGCGTCGAATCGGCGGCCGGCAACCTGGCTGCCGACGCGCAGCAGTGGGCGACATCGTCCAACGGTGCCGAGATCGCCTTCATGAATCCCGGTGGTGTGCGGTCCGACCTGACATACGCGGCGGCGTCCGGTGAGGGCGACGGCGTCGTCACCTGGTGCGAGGCATTCACCTTTCAGCCGTTCGGCAATACCCTGGTCACGTTCCCGATGACCGGCGCCCAGATCGTGTCGGTGCTCGAGGACCAGTGCCAGCCGGCCGGCTTGAGCCGGCCGTTCCTGCACCTCGGTGTGTCGGAGGGCTTCACCTACGACCTCTCCAAGACCATCGTGGCAGGAAACTGCACGTCGGTGACCGTGAGTAGCGTCAGGTTGAACGGCGTCGCCCTGGACCCGGCGGCGACCTACATGGTCACGGTGAACAATTTCCTCGCCGACGGCGGCGACAACTTCGCCACGTTCGCCACGATCGACCCTGCGACGAGAGTGGACGGCGGCAACGACCTGGAGGCGCTCATCGACTATTTCGGCGCTTTCAGCCCGATCGCTCCGCCGAGCATCGACCGGGTCAATGAGCTGCCCTGAGCGGAGCGTGCCGGACTACCAGTAGAAGGCGGCCAGTAGCGCCGCGGAGCCGTTCTCCCGCGGAGGCGGCCCCGTGGTGTGTCTCGTATAGGACTCGACGAGCGGGATCTTGGCGGTAGGCGGGAGGCCAGGTGCCGCCTGC
>JASFUG010000073.1:0-10935 GCA_050050395.1 Nitrospirota bacterium | reverse complement strand
TGCCGGTGGCGTTGCCGGTGGAGTCCAGGTTGGTGATACCCACCCGGATGTTCTGGAAGCCGCTCACGTCCCCGGTGACCTCCACACTGCCGTTGGCCGTACCGGCCCCGTCGGTGGTGCCGATCTCGAGGTTGTTGAGGTTCAAGTCGCCGGTGCCGGTGCCGGCGAGTCCGCCGGAGCTGACGGTGAGCGAGCCGGTGGCATTGCCGCTGGGCGGGAAGCTATCCCGGGAGTTGCCCACGGCGACGGCGCCGTAGCCGCTGATGCCGCCGCTGACCTCGGCGGTGGCGACCACGTCCGGCGGGCCGTTGGTGTTGCCGACCTCGAAGCTGAAGCCGCTGCCATTGCTGTGCACGCCGTCGGCGAGCACGTCGAGGGAGGCGTTGGTGGTGCCGGTGGCGTCGTTGTCGGAGCTGCCCGCCCCGACCAGCACCAGGTTGAAGCCGTCCAGGCCGTTGTCGACGGTGGCCTGCCCGGACGTGGTCCCCGCACCCGCCACGGTGCCGACGACGAAGTTGCCGGTGGCCGGACCGTTGGAGTGCACCGCGCCGTGCACGTCCAGGGTGCCGGTGGCGTTGCCGGTGGAGTCCAGGTTGGTGATACCCACCCGGATGTTCTGGAAGCCGCTCACGTCCCCGGTGGTCTCCACCGTGCCGATGGCGTTTCCGGCGCTGGAGGTGGTACCGATATCCAGATCACCGGTGGTGTTGCCGGCCAGGTCACCAGCCAGATTCATGCTGCCGGTGGCGGTGCCGGAGGTCCCATTGCGGTAGACGCCGATGTCGGCATCCCCGTTGACCGTGACATCGCCGCCGTTGTTGCCGGCCTTGGTGGAACTTACCTCCCCGATAGCGCCAGCTGGGAAGCCGGCCAACTCCGCGACACCGACGATCAACTCACCGTTTACGACGAGGTCCACGTCGTTGAGCTGCAGCGTTCCTATGCCGTCCGGCGGCGGTGCGAACAGAAAGCTGCGGTAACCGACGGACAACCCCCCGCTTCGGCCGCGGTGCCGCCGCCGGGGTAGAAGCCGCTGGTGGCGTCGGCCACGGCGGTGCCGCCGTTGTTGATCAGGGCCGGCTCTATGAGGGTGGGAACGCCGCTATTCCAATTGGTGGCATCGAACCAGTCGCCGCTGCCCAGGTTGGTCCAGAAGGTCGTCGCTGGAGCCGGTGCGCTGGCCAGCATGCCGAGGGCGAGCGCCCCCGCGAGTCGTGATCGCAATTTCATTGTGGCGCCCCCTCGTCCAAGAGTGATCTCCGCGGCCGCAATCGGCGCACGGCCCTTCCGCGACCCGCACTCCGAGCGCGTCGTTGACATCGGGTAGAGCAAGCGCAGTGCCCGTCGGGTGGCCGCCTCGGCCGCGTAAGCCATTCTGGATGCTAGATCGTGTGAAATAGTGAGTTAGACGATCGTCTTTGGTGTCGGTCCCCGTGACGTCCCATGTCGACGGCCCATTCCGGCTAGCAATCGTTCAACATTGAGACGGACACCGTCTCAAAGTGAGATGTGTGTCGCTCAAGATTGAGACACGGCCGTGTGGCCAAATTTGATGGGCTCGTGGTGGAGTGTTGTAGGGGGCACGGCATGCCGTGCCCCCTACGGCGGGGAACGCCGTGTGGCCGGCGGCTCACTGCCGGCCGGCCCACGCCGCCGCCGGTACCCGATCCACCACGCTCTGCGGATAAAAAGGGCCGTCGATCGCAGTTACTCCGTGGCACACCGGTCCCGGGTGCACAGCAGGATGAGGTGCCGGGCGTCGAGGACCGTGATCACCCCGTCGCCGTCCAGGTCGGCCGGATCGTCCGGGCCGCTCGCCGGGGTGTTGCGCGCCGCGAGCAGGATGGTCAGGTCGTCCCGGTCCACATCGCCGTCGCCGTCGAGGTCGCCGGGTAGGATCTCTTGCTCGACGAACACCGCCGTCGTGCGTCCCGGAATGACGAAGGTCCCGGTCGCCTTGTCGAAGGTCGCCGTCCTGACCACCGGATCGATGGATGCCGCCTGTACCGGGTGCAGATTCAGATGAAGCCCGGCGAAGGGGCTCGCGCCACCTCCCGCGAAGGTCTGCGGTTCATCGTTGGCGTTGAACAGGACGACGACGGACTCATGGTCGGGGTCCAGGTCCGGCTCGACCGTGTCGGAGAGGCTCATCACGATCAGTCCGGGTACCTGCCCGGGCCCGGTGTTGTGGAAGCGAACGCGGTCCTGGACATCCTGCGCCGAGACAAGACGGAACAGTGGCGAGCTGTAGCGGATCTGCAGGAAGTCCTGGAAGATGGATGCCGAGAGAACGATATCGTCCATCTGGGGTTTGAGCCCCGGGTCCGCCAGCAACGGCTGCATGATGGGCCAGTTGTCCTGATTCGCACTCGCCACGGGCAGGCCAACGCCGAAGTTGTTGGCCTGGTAGGTGAAGTCGAGCGTGTTGAACCAGTCCCCGGAGTTGAAGCTGTCGCGGTCGAAGGACTTGGATCGCAGCAGGTCGCTTCCGGCATGAATGAACGGGACGCCCTGCCCCAACAGCACCGTGCTCAACCCCAGGTTCTGGATGGGCACTCGCTCCATCATGCCTGTGGCCAAGGGCGCCTTGTACGCGTTGATGTCGTAGAGCGTCTGGTTGTCATGCGCCGAGATGTAGGTGATATCCTCTTGCGGATCCTGGGTATAGCCGGCGGGCGAGCCGAGATAGTCGATCTGGTCGCCGCGTCGCACCGTCCCGTCGGCCGCCTCGAGCTCGTATGCCGCCAGGTTGCCGGCCAGGCCCACCCGGATCTGGTCGGCGGAGAGCAGCATCTCCGCCTCCGCCACCGACGGCGGCAACGCCACGGCGTTGGGATCGTAGACCAGACCGTTGATGAAGCCCTGGTTGGCGATGAGGGAGGTGCCGCTGTCGAACGAGCCGCCGCCCCGCACCGCGTCGCGCAGGCGATCGTTGAAGGTCCCGATCCCGGTACCGCCCATGTTGAGCTGGGTGGCCTGGACGAAGCGGGCGTTGTCGGCCACCTCGCCGAAGTTCCAGCCCTCGCCATAGAGGTAGATCGACGAGCCGTCGACGCCGTCGTCGGCGACGGTCAGGGCGTCGAGGGCCGCCCGCACCTCGAGCATGTTGGCGAGCGAGTGGTGGCCCATGAGGTCGAAGCGGAAGCCGTCGACCTTGTAGTCGCGGGCCCAGGTCACCAGCGAGTCGACCATCAGCCTTTCCATCATCGCGTGCTCGGTGGCGGTGTTGGCGCAGCAGGTCGAGGTCGCGACGGCGCCGGTGTCGTCGAGCCGGTGGTAGTAGCCCGGCACGATGCGGTCGAGCACCGAGCGCTCGGACTGGCCGGAGGCGTGGGTGTGGTTGTACACCACGTCCATCACCACCCGCAGGCCGCCGTTATTCAGCGACTGCACCATCTCCCGGAACTCCACGATTCGGGTCGCGCCATCGGGATCGGTCGCATACGAACCCTCGGGCGTCGTGTAGTGGAAGGGGTCGTAGCCCCAGTTGAAGCCGTCCAAGTCGGCCGTCGCCGCCACCGCGCCCTGCTGCTCGTCCGAATCCGGCGGGTAGGTCGCCAACGCCATCGGGTCGGGCTGCTGCCACGACGCCTTGTCCTCGTCGATCGTGGCGATGTCGAAGGCGGGCAGCAGGTGCAGGTGGGTGAGGCCGGCGTCGGCCAGCGCTTGCAAATGATCCATGCCGTTCGTGTTCGGCAGCGTGAACGCCTTGTATGTGCCCTTGAGCTCGTCTGGCACGGAGGGGTCGTTGATACTGAAGTCACGCACGTGAATCTCGTAGACGCTGATGTCCTCCGGCGCGTCCAGCGGCGGCTTCGCCAGCGCCTCCCAGCCGGCCGGCGCCAGCGCCGGGTCGGTCAGGTCGACGACCTGGCTACGGGTGGAATTCATCGCCAGGGACAGGGAGTAGGGGTCGGTGACGAGGTTGGGCTCCACCGCGCCGGTCGAGGGCACGTACACCTCCACCTCGTACAGGTAGTACTTGCCCTTCCACGATCCGTCGCCGCTCACCGACCAGGTGCCGGTGGCGGCGTCCCAGGCCATCGGTCCGGTCACCGGCGTGGTTGCCGGATCGGCGTCGTCGAAGAGGTGCAGCATGACGCTCTTCGCCGTCGGCGCCCACAGGCGCAGGGTCGGCGTCGGGCCGTTCCAGACCACGCCCAGCGGCACGTCGGTGGCGTAGAGATCATCGAGTACGCCGGGGATCTGGAGCCCGCTGGCGTCGACAGGTATCCCACTCTTGATCTTCTGGACGGCGATCTGCCCGGTGAGGATCGAGGGCACGTCGCCCAGGAACCCGGCCGGGATGGTCAGGGTCGGCATGCCTGCCAGATGGCGGAAGCCGTCGACGCCGGCCGGGTACGGGGCGCCCAGTCCGAGGTCGATGCAGGTGCCGCCCTCGATGCCGCCCGCCCCTAGGGTCATCCCGCCGGCGGGCGCGTGGCACAGGGCGTAGTCTGCCGACGGGTCACCTCCCGCCGCCCAGGCGATGGTGTCGAGGGAGACCCAGTGGGCGTGCTGCAGGTCGATGTCACCTCCGGGTACGGCGACGCCGAGGATCGGCAGGATGTAGTGCGGCTCGTCCGGGTTGGACGGGTCCTCGCCCGACAGCTGCCACACCTCATAGCCATAGGTGGCCAGGTCGAGGAACTGGTCCGGACCGGGGTCCTTGGTGTCGCCGCGATGGATGATGTACGCGAGCTCGGTGGCGCCTGGAGCAAGTGGGATTTCGAAGATCAGGCCGTACTGGTCCTGGCCCACCGGCTTGATCGGCTCTTGCCACGACGGGTTGGGGTTGAGCGCGCCGGTCCACACGTGCAGGCCCCAGAAGTCGTTGAAATCGGAGCTGGTCGGGTCGCCGTAGTCGCCATCGTCCCGGTGGTAGTGGATGGTCACAAAGCCCAGGGCGGCGCCGCGGCTCGGATAGATGGTCTCGTCTCCGGACATGATCCACACGGTCGCGTCCTCCGACGGATTGAAGCTCTGGTCCGGATCGGTGTCCTTCTGGTCGCCACGGTGGACGATGAAGTTCACCGGCTGGGAGGCGTCGACGATCTGGACCTCCCAGAAGGCGCCGTAGGAATCAAAGCCGGTAGGCCGCTTCGGATCGGTCCACCCCGTCCCCTCCGACGGATCGATCGCGTCGCCCCACAGGTGCAGCCCCCAGAAGTCGTTGTAGTCGGGGCTGGTCGGGTCGCCGTAATCGCCATCGTCCCGATGGTAGTGGACGATGACGAAGCCCTGGGCCTCGGCCTGCGAGGTGTAGATCGTCTCGTCGCCCTGGTGGATCCAGACCTCCGGGTGGGCGTCGGCATCGAAGCCGCGGTCCGGGTCGGTGTCCTTCGCGTCGCCCTGGTGGATGATGAAGTTCACCTGGCTGCCGGTGCCGCCGCGACGGATCCAGGCGAAGCGCCCGTACTCGTCCTCACCCTCGAATGGCTTGGGCTGGGTCCACTCGGTGACTTCGGACGGGTCGATCGCGTCGCCCCATAGGTGCAGCCCCCAGAAGCTGTTGTAGTCGGCAGAGGGTGTGCCGTAGTCCCCGGCGGGCCGGAGGTAGTGGATGATCGCGTAGTCGAAGGCGGGGGGTACCGGCTCGGAGGCGACCACGGCCGCCACCTTGTCCGACGAGATGTGGCCGGAGAGGTCGTTGGCGATCGCCTTGAACTCCAGGGCCGTGCCCCCTGGCAGGTCACCGACGTCAAAGAATACGCGGTAGGGGGCGTTGTCGTCGGTGCCGATCGGCTCGTAGGCGCCGCCGTCGACCGAGACCGCGAAGGTCACCTCGACCAGACGGTTGGTGGGCACCGTCGCCCCCACCTCGAACCGGCCGGTGACGGTGCTGCCCTCGGCGGGGGTGGTGATGTCGATGGTCGGTGCGATGGCGGAGGGCGGAACGGCCGCACCGGCGCGGTAGACGACGAGGTCGAGGGCCGGGACGTCGACGGTCACGTTGCCTGACCCGTCGCTGGCCAGCGCCGTCGCCCCCCCGGGATACAGGTTGGTGAAGGTGGTGCTCGGGGAGCTCGTCGGTACGGCGGCCGTGTCCGCGGCCTCGCTATTATTCAGCGCGACGAGGTACTCGACCTGCTCGCCGCGATCGATGCGCGAAAAGGCGTAGATGCCCGGTGTCCCCTCGCTGTAGCGATGGAGCTGCGCCCCCTGTCGCAGGGCGGGATGGGCGTCGCGCAGGGCGGCGAAGTCGCCGAAGGCCTGGTAGAGCGGATGGCTGGGGTCGAAGTTGTCGTCGGCGGTGGTGGCGGCCGTGCCGATCAGGTCATCGTCATTATACGACGCCACTTGGCTCGGCAGCATGTCCTGCCGGGCGTCCTTGTCGCCGCCGTCGCCGACGAATCCCTGCTCGTCGCCGTAATAGATGACCGGCATGCCCCGGGAGAAGAACATCAGCGCGTGGGCGAGCTTCGCGCGCGCCACGCGCTCGGCGTCGTCCGCGCCGGGGTTGGCGACGTCGATGTCGCGGCCGAGGCGGCCGCTGTCGTGGTTGCCGATGAACGTGGCCAGGGAGTAGGCGTTGCTGTCGCCGTCGGTGAAGTAGTCGTCCGCGGCAAAGAACGCGCGCAGCCCGTCGCTGGCACCGCCGCGGCTGGCGAAATCCTTGGTTGCGGCGTCGAAGCCGAAGTCGAGGGTCGACGGGAAGGGCAGCGCGGTGGTGTAGCGGCTGCGGAAGGCGGCATCGGGGTCGGCTACCTCGCCGAACACGACGAACTCCGGGTTCCCCTGGGCGGCGGCATGGCTCCGGATCTCCGGCACGAACCGTTGCCAGAGCTCGTCGTTGACGTGTTTGACCGTATCCACCCGGAAGCCGTCGACCCCGAATTCGGTGATCGCGTTCTGGTAGATGTCGATCATCCCATCGACGACTTCCTTGCGCTCGGTCCACAGATCGTCGAGGCCGAAGAAGTCCCCGTACTGGGCGTTTTCGCCGGTGGAGGTCGAGTTGCCCCGGTTGTGGTAATAGAGCGGGTCGTTGAGCCAGGCCGGGCTCTTGGCGGTGGCGTCTTCCGGTTGGGCGAAGACCGGCGTGTAGGGAAAGCTGGTCGCCGGGTCGAGGGGTGGGAAGGTGGCGCTATCCACGAAGTCCCGGTCGTCGAACGGGTTGCCAGTGGCATCCCGGTAGGGGAAGTCGTCCTTGTTGCGGTAGGAGAAGACGCCCTCCTCGTAGGTGATGACGTCGGCGGTGTGGTTGACCACGATGTCGAGGAACACCTTCATGGAGCGGGCGTGGGCCGCCGCGACGAGGTCCTTGAGCTCTTGGTCGCTCCCCAGGTGGGGGTCGACGTGGGTGAAATCCACGATCCAGTAGCCGTGGTAGCCCGCCGACGAGCCGCCGACCGTGCCGTTACCCTGGACCGCGCGGTTGGTGAACGGGGGCGTGATCCACAGGGCCGTGACCCCGAGACCCTGGAGGTAGTCGAGCTTGCCCATCAGACCGGCGATATCGCCGCCGTGGTAGTAGCCCTTGTCCGTCGGCAGGTAGCCGTTGACGAGTGGATTGCCGCTGGAGTCACCGCCCGAGTCATTGCCCGGGTCGCCGTTGGCGAAGCGGTCGGGGAGGACGAAGTAGACGAAGTCATCCTGCGCGGCGACGCGTACCGGCTCGCGCACCAGCAGCTCGTCGCCGGGCTCGGCGTTGCCCCCGCCGGTATCGACGGAGACATCGTGGGTCGTGGAGTCGTAGGTGAAGGTGATCGTGGTGCCCGCGGCGGCGGCGAATGGCACGTTGGAGCCGGGATAGCTCTCGGCCCATCCCTCGTCGAGGGCGACCTTGAGCTCGTAGTTGCCGGCGGGGATCTGATCGGTTGCGAAGACATAGATCCCGTCACCGTCGGCATCTTGCAGCCAGGAACGCAGGCAGTCGGGCTGCCAGTCGCCGGGACAGCCGAGCTCGCTCTGGAAGTCGCCGGCGACGGTGGCGATCACCGAGCTCGCGTTGTCGGTGACCCAGTGGCTCTCGTGGTCGTAGTAGAACTTGACGTCGCGGGGTGCAGTGAGACCGAGGGGGATGTTGGCCCCGTCGCGGACGGCATTGGCGCCGTAGTTCTCGTCCCAGGTGTCGTTGAGGGCCGCCTTGTACTCCCAGGTCCCGGCCGGGACGCTGAACACTCCTTGCCACACCCCGTCGCCGGCGTCGAAGGCCAGATGGGTGTCGGCACACTCGGGCTGCCAGTCGCCAGGGCAACCGAGCTCGCTCTGCAGGCTGCCGGCGACGGTGACGGTGGTGGGGTCCGGGGTGTCGGCGCCCCAGAGCATGGTCGGCGCCCAGAGGAGCAGGGTACCGAGGAGTGCGGGCAGGATATGACGCTTCACAGCGGCCATGGCTGAGCTCCCGATCGAGGGTCCAGGGTTCGTGTGCGAACCCAGCCATGCAAATCCTGGCCCAGGCACGGAAGGATCTGGGCGATGCACCAGGCCTGGGATGCGCCAGCCTATGAAAACAACGCGTTACGCCAGGGGTCACCGGCCCTATGTCGGTGGCGGGGAGCGGTGAGGGTCTGTTCCCCGGAGGCGATGTTCAACTTTGAGACAAATGGATATTTGTGCTGTCGCAGGGTGAGAATTGTATCCACCCGTTCACTGCCGCGGGCTACGGGCACGGCGCTCCCAGCCAGTTCCAGATGAAGATGCGCATCAGGAACTCGTCGAAGTCCTGGGGCGCCGCCTTGGGCTCCAGGAAATCCCCCATGATGAACGGCGCCTCGATGGCCCAGAACAGGCGCGCGTCCTCGCTGAAGTGTTTGTGTCGGAGCTCCTTGGTGGGCAGGTTCGACACCACCCGCGAGCAGATCTGGGCGGGGGTCTTGCTGCTCCAGTCCACGTCGAGATCGAAGTACGGCGCCTTCCACACCACCTCTTCGAAGGAATTCCCGTGATTGTCCGTCAGGGGAACCGTGTGGCAACCCACTTGGCAGGTCATCACGTGCGCGCCGGGGACATAGGCACTGGCCTCCAGCTCCAGACCCACGGCGTCGGCGAAATCCTGGCCGCCTCCGTAGCCGAGGAAGTAATGATGCTCGGCGATGGCGTCGATCGTGCCGAAGCTGTGGCAATCGATGCAGCGGTCGCTCACGAAGGTCGGGGCGATGGCATCCTCGAACCAGCTTCGGTCGTTGGTGGCGTTCGCGGTGATCGTCCGGTTGACGGTGCTGAACGGCTCGGCGCCCTTGTCGATGTAACCCGTTACCTCGCCGCTCTCGGGGTCGACGACGGGGATCGGTATCTCCAGGTCCACGATCGTCTCGACCTTGAACTCGAAGCGCCACGGCAGGGGTATGTTACGCAGGCGGTCACGGGCCAGGACCTGGGTGGCGATGCACCGCCTCCCCTCCGGACACGGGTCGACCGGCAGGGTCGCGGCCGTATAACCCTGCAACGGATCCTGTAGCGGGTTGGTGAATGGCGGGCCTTTGCGCAGCTTCATGCCGTTCACCGACAGGGTGAGGCGATAGCCATCTTCCTGCACCATGGCCTCGACCTCCGCCTCTGTCAGGGTAAGGCTCTCCCAGACCAGGTGGATCGAATAGGGCAGGAGGTCCCAGCCGACCGGCCAGATACACACGGGGCTCCCGTCGTCACAGACGGTGAACGTGGTGAGCTGGCTGCGCGACGAGGCGTCGATGGTATCGCCGGTAGTCACCGTGGGGCCCAGCGCCGTCAGGGAGGAGAAGATGAACGGCAGGACCCCGATCGGCGGCTCGCCCTGCTCGACGGCCATGATCTCCAGCGGAGAGCCGGAGGTGACGTAGCTGTCGGGATCCAGCTCGGCGAGGAGCTCCGCGAGGAGATCCCGATCGGGGAGCGGGACCGGGTCGCTACCGATCCGAGGGTCGAGCTTGCGGTAAATGGAAACCAGCGTCTCGGTCTGCCGCGTCACTTGCTTCTGCAGGCGGGTGAGGGCGTCGTCGGCGTCGAGCACGAAGGCGCTGTAGAGCTCCGGGTAGTTGCTCGCCAGCATGGCGCTGAGGTCCCAGAGATTGGTGATCGTGTCGTGCTCCGACGGAGCGATCCACGCCACGTACTTCTCGTACAGCCCCATGCCGTTGATCGCCTCCGCCTCCCGCTACCGGAGCCGGACGATCGCGTCCTGGAACAGGTCGAGGCGCACGTCGATCGACTCGCCGCCGCAATCCAGGGTCTCGTCGTCGTCGTCCACGACGCAGTCCCCGAGCGCCTCCGTCGTCGCGGCGGCGGCGAGGGATGGGAGAGCGAACAGCGCGGCCGGGGATGCGAGGGCCAGGAGAATCGCTGCGAGCGAGCTCGATGTCTTCACGGGGTACCTCCTGTGCCGCGGCACAGGAAGTCGCCGTGGCAATGGCCGAGATATCGACTACCTGACGCGATATGCCAGGTGGTTGGTGCGGCTGTGTATTCTGCGGCGGCCATGGTGGGCCTCTTGCGCGATGGCCTGGAGCCGTTGCCTGCCGCTGCCCTTTCGGGACCCCACTCGCGTCCCGAGCCCCCTTTCAATCCCTCCCACGCAATCGCGGTACCAGGCCCCTCGGCACCCACCCGCGACGCCGGGCGCTGGGCATCGGGGTGTATAGAAATGGCTACTTAGACAACTATTTTTCTGGTGCTTATCCCGTGCGACTCTCTGTCAGACTCCGCTCCCTCGGGGCGGTTGTCCAAAATTGAGACGAGTGGCGTCTCAATTTGCGACGCATATCGCTCAAGATTGAACAACGCCTTGACCGCCGCAGCCGCCCGGCCCTGCCGAGTCACTGACTTGCGATATTGTTGAGCAAATCGGTGCGATTCAAGGACGGCCTATGACCTGGGGAGTCGCGGTGAAGCAGCGGTGACCGGGGAACTCGCGCGGTGCCCACGTCGCTCGTTGTCCACGATCGGCGTACCTCTCTGCGAATCGCCCCGAGACACAGAAAGGGGAAATAGCCATGGACATCAGCAGCGACAACA
>JASFUG010000072.1:0-10991 GCA_050050395.1 Nitrospirota bacterium | reverse complement strand
ACGAGAAAGAGCGACGCGAGACGACCAGGGAGGAACTGGTCGATCAGTTTCGCGAAGACATCGCCCTGACTCCGATCAGCACCGAGGTGGTCGACCGCCGCACAGGCCGTCCGATGACGGCCACGATCGCCTTCGAGGTTTCCTACCAGGGCGAAGATCCCCGCCGCGTCCAGCAGGTGTCGAACGTCCTGGCCTCGTTCTATCTGTCGAAGAACCTCGAGACCCGTGAAGAGCACGCCAAGAGCTCCACGGCCTTCCTGGAGGAGGAGAGCGCCCGCATCGAGCAAGAGATCAGGCGGATCGACGCGCAGCTGGTGGAGCTGAAGGAGAAATTCATGGGCTCCCTGCCGGAGCAGGCGCCGTTGAACATGCAGACCTTGGAACGTCTCGGACGCGACAAGGCCGCGCTTGTAACGCGTATCGAAGATTTTCGCGCCCGGCGCGATCAGCTCCAGGGGGAGCTCTTCGCGCGGCAGGTGGCGGCACGCGGCCAAGCTCTAACGCCGGCGGAGAGGATCAAGCAGCTGCGGCTCCAAGAGGCTACTCTGCTTGCGAAGTACTCCGAGTCGCATCCCGACGTGGTGAAGACACGGCGCGAGATTGCCGAGGTCGAAGCGGACGCGGCGACCCAAGAGCGCGTGGATGCAGCGCTGGAGGAGCTCCATATGACGCGTCTCACATTGGAGCAGGAGACCGATCCGGTGGAACGCGCAAAGCTCCAGGCAAATATCGATGCGCTACTCGGAGAGATCGACGCCCTCGACCCACAGGCCGCCCGTGGTGCCGATGAAGAGAACCTCACCCGCGACCCGTTCTATCTTGCGACAAAAAACCAGCTGGAAGGCGCTGTAAGGTCGATTCGGTCCTTGGAGAACGAGGTTGCCGAGATCGACAAGCGAGTCGAGGTGCTACGGGATCAGATTGCAGTGACGCCAAAGGTTGAGGCTGAGTATCAACGGCTTCAGACAGAGCAAGCGAACCGCTATGCACGTTATCAGGAGGTCATGCACAAGCTTGAAGAGGCCAAGGCGTCGATTCAGCTCGAGAAGGGGCAGATGGCTGAACGATTCGCCATCATTGACCCGGCCGTCTTTCCTGAAGAACCAATCAAACCCAACCGCCTCGCCCTGGCGTTCATCGGCTTGATCCTGGGGATTGGTGTGGGGGTCGGTGTTGCGGCAGCGGCGGAGGCCCTCGATACCACCTTCCATTCGGCAACGAAATTAGAACACGTAACAGGCATGCCGGTGTTGGCAGTGATCGGGGCGGTGCAGACGGCCCGTGACCGCGCTGCACGCCGCTTCAGGCGCATGGCCGTGGCCGGTTCGTCCATCGGGCTGTTGGTGATCGTGGTAGCGGTCGTTCACTTCACCGTCAAGCCGCTCGACGTCTTGTGGCTGCAGATAACGGGCAACCTGGCGGCCCGACAGACGGAACAGCCGGCGAAGGACCAGTAGGCCGCGGAACTTACGGAGATTTGTATGAGTCGTCTGCGAAAGGCGCTGGAGAAGGCGCAGCAGGGGGATGGTTCCGGCGCATTCATGGTCGATGAGACCCTACCGGCACAGGAGGAGCCTGCGGCCGATCTACATCGGCGACGTAGTCCCAGGGTAGACGTGAACCTTGCTGCGGCTCCGGAGCGGCGCCTGGTCGCCTTTCTCGACGATCATCCCGTAGCAGAGCAGTTCCGCAAGCTCCGCACCCAGGTCCACACGCACATGCGCAATAGCGGTGACAAGGTCTTCATGGTGGTCAGTCCCGAGGAGGGCGACGGGCGTACCTTGACTGCCCTCAACCTCGCCATCTCCATGGCCCGCGAGATGGATCAGACGGTGTTGCTGGTCGATGCCGACCTCCGAGACCCGAGTGTCGCCCAGATGCTCGACCTACAGCCGGACAAGGGCTTGGCCGACTATCTCGAAGGCAACGCCGAGATCTCCGATCTGTTGCTGCACACCTCGATCGGCAAGCTCAGCCTGCTGCCGGGTTGCGGCCACCGGGGAAACTCGGCGGAGCTTCTCGACTCGATGCGCACGCGCGATTTTATCGCCGAGCTCAAAGGGCGCTACCCCGATCGTTGCATCCTTCTCGACACGCCGGCGATGAGCGCTGCGGCCGATCCTTTGATCCTCTCCCAGTGGGTCGACCGTATCCTCCTGGTTGTGCGCGACGGATGGACCAAGAGTGCGGCGGTCAGCGACGCGGTCAGCAAGCTGCCAGAGCAAAAGCTTCTCGGCTGCGTGCTCACGGGCAGCGTGGACGTTCCGGGCGGCCAATGAGGGGCGGCCATGTATGAGCAGCACTTCGGCCTGCGCGAGAATCCCTTTCGTCTCCAGGCCAATCCCGACTACCTCTACCTCAGCCCGAAGCACGATAAGGCGCTCGCGACCCTCGAGTATGGGTTGGCGGAGCGCAAGGGATTCGTGGTGCTGATCGGCGAGATCGGCGCGGGAAAGACAACGCTCCTCAATTACGTCCTTGGTCGATTGCCGGAGGCGGTCAACGTTGCGTTCGTCTTTCATACCAATCTGAACAAGAGCGAGTTCCTGGAGCTCATCCTCACCGAGTTTGAGGTCGATGCACCGGCCGAGGTGGACTCGGAGCGTCTTTACGCCCTGTATGACTTCCTTCTGGAGGAACATCGCGCCGGGCGGCGGGTCGTGCTGATGGTCGACGAGGCGCAGAACCTGGCGCCTGACGTGCTGGAGCAGATCCGGTTGCTGGCCAACCTTGAAACCAATCAGCAACCCCTGCTGCAGATCATCCTTGCCGGCCAGCCGGCATTGCGACAGACCCTGGGCCAGCCGGCGCTGGAACAGCTCCGACAACGGGTCGGGGTGACCTACCATCTGATGGCCCTGGACGAGGAAGACGTCGGGGATTATGTGCGGTTTCGTCTCTCCAGGGCGGGGGCGCCGCGGGCCGATCTGTTCGAGACCGATACCTATCCCCTCATCTACAGGCATACCCGAGGCGTGCCGCGCCTGATCAACAAGCTCGCCGACGCCGCCTTGCTCGCGGCCTTCGCCGACGACGTGCCACGGGTCGGCCGCGCGCTTCTGGAGGAGGTGATCCAGGAGCAGCAGGCGGAGGGTGAGATCCAGCCAGCGGAGGTAGGGCCGAGCACAGCGGTGGAGGACGCCGCGTCCAGGGTGACGGATCCGGTCCTGTTGGCACTACTGGAGCGCTTGACCCTGTGTGTCGAACGGCTGGAGGAGGCCGATCAGCGCGCCGACGACCGCTTCGCCGAGGCACAGGAGCAGATTCGTGACATCCTCCGACGCGTGGAGCAGTACCTCGAGCGGCTGGCCGACATCGGGACGGTGGCGTCCACTCCGGACTCGAAGAAGAGGTCGTGGTTTCAGTGAGCGCGGTGAAGATCGTTCTGGTGGCGGGTGCCCGTCCCAATTTCATGAAGATCGCCCCGATCATGGCCGCGGCGGCGCGTGAGCCCCGGATCGAGACGTTCCTGGTGCACACCGGCCAGCACTACGACGAGCGCATGTCGCGGCTGTTCTTCGAGGAGCTCGCGATCCCGCGGCCGGATGTCGACCTGGAGGTTGGCTCCGCGTCGCACGCGGTTCAGACCGCCGAGATCATCCGTCGATTCGAGCCCGTCTGTTTGGAGAAGCGGCCCGACGCGGTCGTGGTGGTCGGTGACGTCAACTCGACGATTGCCTGTGCCTTGGTGGCGGCCAAGCTCGGGATCAAGGTGGCTCACGTCGAGGCGGGGTTACGGAGCTTCGACCGGGCGATGCCCGAGGAGATCAACCGTATTCTCACGGATCGCATCAGCGATCTCTTGTTCACCACCGAGGCCTCCGCGGGCGGCAATCTTCACGCGGAGGGCGTCGACCCGGCGCGGATTCACTTCGTCGGCAACGTGATGATCGACACCCTCCTGCAACATCGGCAACGCGCTGCGGGCTCCATGATCCTGCGCGATCTCGGCGTTGTGGATGGCTCAGGACCCGACAGCGTTCCCCCGTACGGAGTGGTCACGCTACACCGCCCCAGTAACGTCGATGATTCGACGTGTCTGGAGTCCCTGCTGGCGGCGATCGGTGAAATCGCCACCGACATGCCGCTCATCTTTCCCATCCATCCACGCACCGCGAAACAGGTGGAGCAGTTCGGTCTCGGCCATCTTCTTTACAGTGGTGGCGCGAGCCCGGCGGCCGCAGGGCATGGTATCCACCCCATCCAACCCCTGGGTTACCTCGACTTCCTGCATCTGGTCGCCAACGCGCGCGTCGTACTCACCGACTCGGGAGGCCTGCAGGAGGAGACCACGGTGCTGGGCGTGCCCTGTATCACCCTCCGGGAAAATACCGAGCGCCCGGTCACTTGCGAGCAGGGTACCAACCGCATCGTGGGCACCGATCCGGAGCGCATCGTCGGAGCGGCGCGGGAAGCCCTTGGTCGGCGTTGGCAGCCTTGCATGCCGGACCTGTGGGACGGCCACGCGGCCGAGCGCATCGTAGACATTCTCGCCGACGAAGCGGCGTGACGCGCGCTTCACGCGGATCAATACGCATTTCTCACGGGGAGAAGGTGCGCGGGCGCGTAGCGTACTGAGGGGAAATACGGGTCAGGATTCCTCGGTAGGTGGCGGTACGACCAGGACGGGGCACGGCGGATGGCGGAATAGCCCACCGGCCGTGGACCCGCCGCACATCTGGCGACTCGCCTTGTCGGCGGCCGCCTGACCCACGACGATCATCGCCGCCCGCTCGTCGTGCGCCGCCTTCAGCAACGCGGGCACGGGAGTCCCCCGCAGCAGCTCGACCTGGGCCGGGATCCCCTGACCGCGCGCGGCGTCGAGGAGCTCGGCGAGCTTCCTCGCCGCTTCCTCCTCCAGGTCGTGTTGCAGCCCATCGATGGGCTGCTTGGTAACGAAGAACCCCGGCAGGCGTCGGAGATCGAGGACCACGTGGACCACAAGTAGCTGCGCCCCGAACACCTCGGCCATCGCGACCGCCGTGCGAAACGCAGCGTCCGCCCCGGGAGAAAAATCGGTGGCGACGAGCCACAGGGGTCGATTCATGGCCATACCATTCTCAGTCTACCAGTAACGCGGCGCCAGCCCCTCCTTGGATCGCCACCACGGCGCCGCGGGACCGAGTGGTTGGTGCCCTTGGGCGAGACCGTGCGCGGAGAGTAGTCTGCCGCCGCGACATTGTCGCGTTGCCGCGATTCAAGCGAGTCTACACGTGCAGAGGAAGACGCCATGGCAAGTCTTGAGGAACTGATCGGCAACACGCCGGTGATCGACCTGTCGTCCATGTCGGGCGATGCAACGGGGCGGGGGGTGACGGTCCTGGCAAAAATGGAGGGCAACAATCCCGGGGGCTCGGTGAAGGACCGGGCCGCCCTGTCGATGATTCGGGGTGCGGAGACACGGGGTGAGATCCGCCCCGGTGACCGCATCATCGAGGCCACCTCCGGCAACACGGGGATCGCCCTGGCCATGATCGCCGCGAGCCGAGGATATCGCATGACGTTGGTGATGCCGGACACCATGACCGTCGAGCGGCGCGCAGCGATGGCCGCGTACGGTGCCGACTTCGTCCTCACGCCGGGTGCGGACAGCATGGAGGGGGCGATCGATCGCGCCGCGGCGATGGTGACCGCGGGCGACGGGGTGCAGCTCGATCAGTTTGGCAATCAGGACAACTGGCTCGCCCACTACCACACCACCGGTCCGGAGATCTGGCGCCAGACCGCGGGGGGGATCACGCACTTCGTCTCCGCCATGGGGACCACCGGCACCATTATGGGGAATTCGCGGTTCCTCAAAGAGAAAATGCCGACCATCGAGGTCGTCGGGTTACAACCCGACGAGGGGAGTCAGATCCCCGGCATCCGTCGGTGGCCGAAGGAGTACTTGCCGAAGATCTTCGAGCCCCAGCGGGTCGACGCGATCCTCGATATCTCCCGGGCGGAGGCGGTGGCGATGACTCGCCGCCTGGCACGCGAGATGGGGGTGCTGGTCGGCATGTCCAGCGGCGGTGCCGTGGCCGGAGCCCTGCGGGTGGCTGCCGGCCTGGAAGAGGGTGTCGTCGTGACGATCCTCTGCGACCGCGGCGACCGCTACCTGTCCACAGATCTGTTTGCCGACGGGTAGAAGGCGGCGGCAGGAGTCTCTGGGGCCGAGCGCCGGGGTCTCGTGCCTCAATTGGTCGTTGCCCGTATAACGTTTTGCGCGGGGCACCGATAAGGTCTGGGTGGTAGTCCTTATCGCTGAAGACGATCTCGTAACTCGCCGCGCGCTGGTGCGGATCCTCGAGGGTTGGGGACACCAGGTGATCTCCTGTGCTGACGGGGACGAGGCCTGGGCAGCGTATCAGGCGAAGACCCCGCCTCTTCTCATCCTCGACTGGGTGATGCCCGGCAAGGATGGGTTGGATTTGTGCCGGGCGATCCGTGCCGACTGTATGGGCTGCGCGGTACAGATCCTCATGCTCACGGCGAGGGCCGACGTCAGCGACGTGGATGAAGCGTTGGCGGCGGGAGCCGACGACTACCTGGTGAAACCGATCGATCTGGCACAACTCAAGATCCGCCTACAGGTTGCCGCCCACCGATTGCAGCTCCAGACATTGCTGAGTGAGAGCGAGGAGCGCCAGCAGCGGGTCATGAACGACCTCCCGGCGATGGTCTGGGCGCTGAATCTGGATGGTCTGATCACCTACGCCGGTGGGGCCGGGTTGGTGGCCATGGGGCTGACCCCCACCGATCTGTCAGGGCGTCACTTCACCGAGGTGTTCGCCAGCTGCAATGAAATCTCGGCGGCGAACTCGATGGCCCTGAGCGGCCATCAAGTGAATGTCGACGACACCTTCCAGGGACGTGCCCTCGTCGCCCGGATCACGCCCATGTGGAATCACCGCGACGGGGTCGTCGGCGCCGTCGCGGTGGCACAGGACATCAGTGTACAGCGCCAGCTCGAGGCCCAGGTCAGCCACTCCATGAAGATGGAGATCTTGGGACAGCTCGTGGCGGGTATCGCCCATGACTTCAATAACCTCCTGACCGGCATCATGGGCAATCTGGAGCTGGTTCAGGTCGATGGCAACGCCGAGATGCAGGCCTGCCTAGAGAGCGTCATGGACGCGGCACGGCATGGCGCCAACCTCACGCAGCAGCTCCTGTCGTTCAGTCGCAAGCGGGAGCCGGGAATGCAGGAAGTGGACCCGGGTGACCTATGCGGTCAGGTGGTGCGTCTTCTCCGACGGACGTTGAAAGGTGGGATCGAAATCGATCTGGAGGTCGGGGACGCCGTCCCGCTCCTCTGGGGCGATCCCGAGCAGCTTCATCAGGTCGTGATGAACCTTTGTCTGAATGCACGGGACGCCATTCTGGAGGCCCAGCGGTCGGCTCCCGAAGAGGCGCGACGAGAGGGCGTGATCCGGGTCCGTGTTGACTATATGCCACCTGGACAGGGCGAGGAGGTCGACGGACGGCGTGGTGGATACGTCCGCCTGTCAGTGACCGACAACGGGTGTGGGATGGCCGAGGAGGTCAAGGAACGTGCGTTCGAACCCTTCTTCACCACCAAGAGCGAGGGTCACGGTACGGGTCTTGGGCTGGCTACCATGAAACGTCTGGTCGCGCGGCACCACGGCCAGGTGACGGTCCAGTCCACGGTGGATCAGGGAACCACCTTCATCGTCTCCATCCCGGTGCGATCCGAGGCGGAGCAACGTGGCGAGCAGCAGGAAGGTGAGCGCCGTGGTAGCCGAGGCGCCGACGATGGCGCCGTCGGCGCCATGCGGTGAACTGTGCCATCCACCCAAGGGTTTCCGAGGTGTAGCGCGGAAGTGGATCGCGTCATGAGTAATACGAGCGGGACTGACTCCACCGCGTTCTTTTCGTTGCTCAACACGGCGGCATTGCTGCTGTCCGGCAAGGGCGACGAAGCATCCCTTTTTCAGATCCTGGTGGATACGGCCCTGGTCGCCACCGGTTGCCACGCAGCGTGTGTGGTCTTGTTCGATGAGGCTCAGCAGCGGTTCCAGGTTCCACCGGCTGTCGCTACCGGCCTGTCGGGGCACTTCCTGGATAACTTCTCCTGCAACCGTGGTGGCCTCGCAGACGAGGCGTTTTCAGGCGAGCGCTACATCCTGTGCAACGGCGCTGGTGCTCATCACCGGATTTCCACGCTCTGCCGAGGTGAGGGTATCCGGATGTTCGGGTGCTTCCCGATCGGCAGCGAGGACGGTCGCATCGGCGTCTTCTACGTATACAGCCGGGAACGGGATGACTTCACCGATCAGGAAGTCACGTTTCTCAAGACGCTCGCGACGATCACCGGTCTGGCCGTGCACAACACGCGGCGTACGCGGAACATGCGGGAGACGGACGATCTGCTCCGGCTGGTGGTCGAGGGGACCTCGGCAGTCACGGGCCACCGTTTCTTCCAATCCCTCGTGCGCCATCTCGCTCTCGCGTTGGACTTCCGCCACGCATTCGTCGCGGAGCTGGTGGGTGATCATAGCGACCGCTTGCAGACCCTGGCGCTCTGGTCCGGGGACGGCGTCGGGGAGAACTTCGACTACGCCTTGGAGAACACGCCGTGCGCGGAGGTTGTTGGGAAGGAACCGTGCTATTTGCCCCGGGGCGTGTCGCACCGCTTCCCCGGGAATCGTCTACTCGAGGCGATGGGCGTCGAGTCATTCATCGGCGTGCCGATCTTCGGTGGATTCGGCGAGCCTCTTGGGCTGATCGCCCTCCTGGACGTCAAGGAGAGGCCGGAGACCTTCGCCTTTGGCTCGTTGCTTACCCTGTTTGCGGCGCGCGCCGGAGCCGAGGTCGAACGCAAGAGGACCGCAGAGGCTCTACGCCTGCGGCATGCCGAGCTGCAAGCACTCCGTGAGCTCGATGATGTAATCCAGCGTGCATCGACTCTCGACGAATTGTTCGAGGGCGCGTTGCATCAACTTGTCCGGCTCGACCATCTCTTCGCCCTGCGCGCGAAGGGTTGTGCCTTCCTCGTCGACAAGACCGGAATGATCTTGCAGCTGGTGAAGACGGTCGGCGACTTCAGTGATGATTTCCTCGCCCGGGAACGCCAAGTTCCCCTCGGTTCCTGTCTGTGCGGCCAGGCACTGGAGAGCGGTGAAATCATCGTCAGCTCCGACTGCTTCACCGACCCGCGGCACAATCGTCGGTACGAAGGGATCACCGCCCACGGGCACTACATCCTGCCGCTGAAGTCGGGCGGGCGTGTGGTCGGAATCGTCTGCCTGTACAGCGATTCGGACCCGGTGTGGAACGAACGCGTGAAGGCCTTGCTCGAAGGGATCGGTAGCCAACTCGGCGTCGCGGTCGAGCGGCTCGGTGTGCAGGAGGAGCTGCGCAGGACTAATGAGGACCTAGGTCGCGCTCACGAACGCGCGTTGCAGGCTAGCCGGAGCAAGAGCGAATTCCTGGCGAATATGAGCCATGAGATCCGGACCCCGATGAACGGCGTGATGGGTATGGCAGACCTGCTGCTTGACACGGACTTGACCGGCGAGCAGCGCAGCTTTGTCAACACCATTCAAAGTAGTGCCGACGCCCTCCTCATGATCCTCAACGACATTCTCGACTTCTCGAAGATCGAGGCGGGCAAGATGGAGTTCGAGCGGATCGACTTCGACCTACGCCTTTGCGTGGAGGAGGTCGGCGCACTCCTAGCGGGCCGGGCCGCCAACAAGGGTGTGGAGCTCGCGATATCGATCGCGCCGGACGTGCCGACCGCCGTGTGTGGCGATCCCGGGCGCCTGCGCCAGGTCCTGATGAACCTGGTCGGCAACGCCATCAAGTTCACCGACAAGGGGGAGGTCGTAATACACGTGGTCGTCGATGAGGCGGGTGAGGAGGCAGCCTGGCTACGCTTCGCTGTCACGGATACGGGGATCGGAATCCCCGCCGGAGCGGTCGACCGCCTTTTCACCTCCTTTACCCAGGTGGACGCGTCGACGACCCGCCGGTTCGGCGGCACGGGCCTGGGGTTGACCATCAGCAAGAAACTGGTCGATGGCATGGGCGGGGATATCGGCGTGGAGAGTGAAGAGGGGAAGGGTTCGACCTTCTGGTTCGCTCTGCCACTCCTAACCCATCAGGGCAGCGACACGCGAACGAACCTGGAAGAGCGGGACCTGGAGGGGGTGCATTGCCTGATCGTCGACGACAACGCCACGAACCGCGAGATCTTGCGCCACCTGCTCGCGGCGTGGGGCATGCGTTTCCGTGAGGCGGCTTCGGGTAACGAAGCGCTGGCATCGTTGCGAGATCGGAAGCAGGCCGGCGATCCGTTCGAGCTGGCGATTCTCGACATGCAGATGCCGGAGATGGACGGTGAGATGCTGGCGCGGCAGATCAAGGCCGATCCGGAGGTGACATCCTGTCGCCTGGTGCTATTGACGTCGATCGACAAGCGTGGCGAACGGGATCGACTGGCGGAGATCGGATTCGCGGGATCCCTCCTGAAGCCGGTGGCACGGGCACAACTGTTGGAGTGCCTGCGAGCGGTTATGGGCCATGTCGCGGCCACCAGGGAAGAAACCTCGCCGTCGGCATCGCGGGGTACAGGTCACGCCCTTACTGTCCTGGTCGCCGAGGACAACCCGGTCAACCGTCTGGTGGCGACCAAGAGTCTTGAGCGGCTCGGACACCGGGCCGTTGCGGTAGAAGACGGCGCCATGGCGGTCGAGGCGTGGCGGCACGGCGGTTTTGATCTGGTGCTGCTGGATTGCCAGATGCCGGAGATGGACGGCTACCAGGCAACCGAGCTGATTCGCATGGAGGAATCCGACACGGGTGCCCATGTACCGATCATCGCTCTGACCGCCAACGCCATGCGCGGAGACCGCGAGAAGTGTCTTCGGATGGGCATGGACGACCATATTCCCAAGCCGCTGAAGTTACGAGACCTACAAACAGTGATCGAGCGCTGGACGGGTACGCAACCAGGGCCTGTCTCGGCTCCACTCGACCGGGAGATA
>JASFUG010000071.1:0-11049 GCA_050050395.1 Nitrospirota bacterium | reverse complement strand
CATCGGCACCGACCCGCGCCACGCCGACACCGACGGCGACCAACTGGACGACAACGAGGAGTGGAACGTCGCCTACACCGATCCGACGAACCAGGACACCGACGGCGACGGCATCGCAGACAACGGCGAGGTCGAGTTCTACAAGACCAACGCCCTCCTCGCCGACTCCGACGGCGACGGCTACAGCGACTCGCAAGAGCTCTTCGAGATGAGCCGCGATCCGCGCATCGCCGACCTGCCGCGTTACGAGATCGTGGTCGGCAGCGTGCGGCTGCAGATCGACGAACACTTCACGACCACGGATGACAGCGGCAACGTCGTGACGGAAGCGTCCAGCACCTCTACGTCGCTGGAGAACGACACGTCGTTCAGCTCGTCGAGGCTCAATCAGACCGTCGGAAACTTCATGGCCGAGTTCGCGGGCGAGGGCGGCGTGGACTATGCACAATGCGCGACGGGAGAAGACATCGTGGCGGGGTGTTGGAAACTCATCGGCACGGCCACGGTTGGCGGTGGGGTAGAGTTCACGACCGCCAACACCACCGAGTCTGCGAAGGCGGCGATGAGCGCCTTCCAGACCTCGCTGGACAAAGGCCGTGAGGTCAGCACCGACCACGCCGTCACCCGCGAGGTCGCGGGCGCCAGCCTGAGCGCCGAGGTGACCCTGCAGAACCTGTCCAATGTGGCCTTCACCCTCAGCAACCTCGAGATCCGCGTCGCCACCACCGACCCGCAGGATCCCAGCCGCCTGGTGCCGGTCGCGACCCTCTTCCCCGACAGCACGATCGAGACCGGGAACCCGGCGGACTTCAACATCGGTCCCGGGCAGACCCGCGGTCCGGTGATCTTCTCCAACCGCGACGTGTTCCCCAACCTGGTGGAGGACCTGATGCGCTCACCGCGCGGCCTGGTGTTCACGGTGGCCAATTACGATCAGACCACCGAGGATGATCGCAACTTCGCCTACGGCCTGCAGCAGGTGCAGGAGCGCACCGCCGAGGTGAGCTTCAACTTCGGTGATGGTGAGGCCCAGGAGCTCCACGCCATCACCGCCGGGGTATTGAACCGGCCGCGCGAAGAGCTGCGCTGCGCCCCGACCGGCGACCATCCCGACCAGTCCTGCGTCGACGACAGCGACTGCGGCACCTCCACCCCGTGCGAGGGCGGCACGATCATCGGCGGCTTCTCCAACTTCGGTGGCACCGGCCGGCCGGAGGGCACGCGGCTCGACTTCGTCCTGCAAGACATCCTGCAGATGCGCAAGAGCACGCCGGCCGCCATCCTGGCCGGCCCGGATCTCCTGGCGAGCACCTCGGCGCAGGGCGATGACGTCCAGGTGGTTCCGGTGGGCATGGCCGTGGCCACTGCGGCCACCGTGGTCGTCGCGCCGGGCCGCAACCTGGTGCTCGACAGCGCGCCGGGCGGTGACGACTTCAGCAGCGGTGCGCCGCGCATCGTCGCCGGCCAGGACGGCGTCGCCGATACGGCCGCGCAGGGCGATGACGTACAGGTGCTGCCGGTCGGCACGACGCTGCTGGCCGCCGGCACGGTCGTGATCGCGCCGGGAGCCAACGGGCAGCTCGATAGCGCCCCGGACAATGACGACATGGTGCTGGGCCCCGACGGCATTTTGCCGGGCCCCGACGGCGCCGTGCAGAGCGTGGCCCAGGGCGACGACGTCCAGGTGGTCCCGGTGGGCACCACCGGCGTGCCGGAAGACGTGGTGGCCATCAGCGCCGGCCGGAACGGCGTGCTGGATACCGCCCTTCGTGGCGATGACGTCGCCGCGGTGGTGACGGGCTACGAGGTCAGCAAGAGCTGTGACGCGAACACCCACTTCGCCATCCTCGCCGGGCCGAACGGCAAGTCCGATACCCAGGCAGAGACGGGCATCTGCACCATCGCCTCCGCACCGCACTTCGTCGGCGAATCCTGTTCGCGCACCGCGGCGAATCCCGACGCCGGGTGCGGGGTGAGCGACACCGACCCCACGAGTACGGTCGCCGCAGATGCCGCGGCCGGAACGACCTCCCTCACGCTCGCCGATGCGGCCGCCTTCCCTTCCAGCGGCGTCATCACCGTCGGCAGTCAAGAGACCCGGTACAGGGGCAAGGCCGGCAATGTCCTCACCATCCTCGCGCTGGCGGCTGACGCGGCCGCAGGGGACATCGTGACCCTGGTCACCGGCCGCTGCACGGCCGACACCCAGGAGGTCCCATTCTGCCAGCCCGGCACTCCGAACTGCCAAACCGTTACTCCGGACACCGTCGTGGTCGCCCCGGGCACGGCCCAATACCTCGCGAGCGTACCGGGCGGCGACGACGTGTACGTCGCTCCCGGGATCGCGTGCACCCAGGACGCGGATTGCAGCGCCGGGGCAAGCATTGGCCAATGCAACGGGCCGCAGAACGTCGTGCGCGTCGAGCAACGGCGCAACGGCCAGTTCCGGCGCTTCTGGGCGATGCTGTTGCCGGACGATACGCAGGTCCAGACCGACTTCGGCGACATCCTGGTGCGTCCCGGCGACGCTATCTCCCTGGCGTTCATCCAGGATGTCGACCGCGACGGCCTCATCGCCCCGGAGGAGTTTCTCCATCACAGCTCCGACTTCAAGAAGGACACGGATGGCGACCAGCTCGGCGACTTCTCCGAGGTCCGCCTCGGCTGGGAGGTCGGCGTGGTCGGGCAGCCGATCCGGCGCGTGTTCCCGGATCCCGGTCTCCGCGATACGGATGGCGATGGCCTGACGGACAAGGAGGAGCAGGATGTGCGCGTGGTGCAGTGCGCCTGTGACGCGGTCGGTCCCAAGGCGCTCCTCGGCAGCGGCGGTCTGCTGCGCGGAGACAATCCGGCGGATGGAGCCATGCCGTGCCGCACGGATGACGACTGCGGCGGAGTGGCCGACTCCTGTGTCGATGCGGTTCACTGCGACGCGGCCGGCGGCGGGTGTCCGCCCTGCAGCTCCGATGTCACCGCCAACCGGACCGACCCGCGGGTGCGTGATACCGATGAGGATGGCGTCTCGGATGGAAACGAGGTCTTTGGCTATCTCACCGGCGCCGGCCTCGTCGACCCGAGCAGCGCCGCCGTGATCCTGGCGGGTCCCAACCTCCGGGCGGACACCCTGGCCTGCCCGGACAACTACTGTGTCGAGGATGCGGACAAGCCCGCATCGCAGCGGCAGCACTGCACGACGGATGGCGACTGCTTCAGCCGCAACTGTATCCATCCGGTGGCGTGTGATGAGGTGCAGGTCGTACCGTTGGGCGCCGGCGTCCGCGATGCGCGCACCGTGGTCGTGGCCCCCGGGCCTCTCATGGGTCTGGTCTCCATGGCCGCCTTGGGTGACGAGTCTGACGTGTTGCCGACCAACGGCCTCGCAGACAGTCGCTTACAGGGCGACGATCAGCTCGTCGTGGGGCCGGGCCAGAAGGTCCGATCGGCCAGCGGCTGCGTCGACGGCGGCTCCTTCGAGCTGTGCTCCGCCATCAAACCCGGCGTGAACAGCCGGATCGACAGCCTGCGTCGCGGAGATGACGTGATCATCCCCGGCGGGTCAGGCCAGAAGCTCGAGGTGAGTGATCCGCTCAGTCCCGACACCGACATCGACCTGATCGCCGATGGCATCGAACGGCTCCTGGGCTCCAGCCCCAATCTGCCGGGGGATGCGATCTTCGGTGGCGACCTGGATGCGGACGGCTTGACGGACGTGCTGGAGGCCCTGGGCTGGACGGTCCAGGTGACCGACACGACGGGCGTCAAATCAACACGCAGCGTCGTCTCGGATCCGTATCTGCCTGACACCGACTTCGACGGCCTGCCCGACTACGCGGAGCGCAACCTGGCGTGCACCACGGCACCGGCGTGCATGGCCGGGACGTGCTCAAATAATGCCACCGCAACGTGCGCTGCCGCGACCGATTGCGAGAACCGCTGCCCGACGGATCCGACGAAGGTGGATACGGACGGCGACGGGATCAGCGACTACGACGAGCTGTCGGCGGAGCAGTTTACCGACCTCGGACGGTTCAACAACTTCTTCCCCGCCTTCCACGTCGACGGTACCGGCTCCAAGAAGTACGGCACCGACCCCACCCGCATCGATAGCGACGGGGACGGCCTCGCGGACCGCGACGAGCTGCTCGTCGGCTGGATCGTCGTGCGCGACGATGGCTCCGTGGCGCACGTCTTCTCCGATCCGACGCAGGTGGACACCGACGCCGACGGGCTGCCCGACAACGAGGAGAGTACGGCGCGGACGGATCCCGGCGATCCGGATACGGACGGCGACGGGCGGCTCGACGGCCTCGAGGCGAACATCGGGACCAACCCGCTACAGCCCGACATCTTCGTCGCGGTGACGTACTCCCTCATGCAGCTCAGCGGTCCGCAAGACGGCCCCGATGGTTTGAACGACTGGGCCTGGAGGCTGTCGCTCCAGGACTCGAGCCAGCGTTTCCCGGGTACGACGCTGAGCGACTTCAGAACCGATTGTCCCGTCACCCATAGCTATTCATGTGGGGCGCCGGAATCCTGCCTGGCCCCGGCAGCCTGTATGACGAACCGGTTCAACTTCTTCCTCAATCGATCGACTGCCATCGCGCTGACGCCCAACAACGGCATTGTGCTGAATGGCATCATCGTCGAGATCAACAGCCCCGACGACGACATCCAACCGATCGACGAGGTCCGAGTGGACAAGTGCCGGATGTCGTTCGTCGATCAACCCCTCACCTATGACACGCTCCAGGGCGGGACGTTCATGACGCGGACGTTCCAGCTACGGGGCGTCGATGGGGACGAGCCCGAGAACTGCGAGGGGCTCGTCGTCGCCGAGATCTCCGTCAACTGCATCGGCGAGGGGAAGGGATACTGCCGCGTCGGCAACCCCTGTGTCGCCGACGAAGATTGCGAGAGCGGCATCTGCTCGAGCTGCAGCGGCGGCACCTGCGACGGCGTGGGGACATGCCAGTCGGAGTGCGGGAACGGGCTGAAAGAGTTCGCGCCCGATTGCACCGCTGGCGTTGGTCCCGGGCCGAACTGCGAGCTCTGCGACGATGGCAATACCGACGACTGCGGGACGTGCAACGCCACCTGCGGCACCGTCGGCGCCCAGGGAGCGCATACTTGTCCCGAGGGAACCCCGTGCGTGGATGATCTGGACTGCAACGGAAGGTGTGATCTCGCGACGGCAACGTGCCTAGATGTGTGCGGCGACGGCCGAACGGGAACGACGGAGTCCTGTGACGACGGCAACGCCGACGACTGCGGGGCCTGCGATGCGACCTGTACCGGACCCGGGGACGGGATGACCTGCCTGGGCGGGACCGGCTGCACCGAGGACACGGACTGCGCGAGCGGGATGTGCGTCGAAGGGAAGTGTGAAGCAGAGTGCGGGAATGGGGTCGTCAAGCCCCCTGAGGTCTGCGACGACGGCAACGCCGACGACTGCGGGGCCTGCGATGCGACCTGTACCGGACCCGGGGACGGGATGACCTGCCTGGGCGGGACCGGCTGTACCGCCGACACGGACTGCGCGAGCGGGATGTGCGACGCTGGGCAATGTGCAGCCGAATGCGGCAATGGAGTCGTCGAGGTCGATGAGGTCTGCGATGACGGCAACGCCGACGACTGTGGGCCCTGCAATGCGGATTGTAGCGCCAGCGGGGGCGAGACCACCTGCCCATCCATGTCCGGCTGCACCGCGAACGCGGTCTGCGCGAGTGGGATGTGTGTCGCAGGCCTGTGCCAGTAGGTAACGCTCCGCTCTCTTCGAAGAAAGACGAGTCCGCTGCGGCTGCGAGCCGCAGCGGACTCGCGAATGTCCGTCGTCAGATCACGATCGCGGCGATTGGCTATCGGAGCCCGGCGGCGGAGCGCAGATCCGACCCGGCCCGACCAGGGCCACGCTTCCGACCAACGTTCGAATGGCGCGCAACGCGGGCGCCCGATCAGTCGCATCACGGAGGTGGGGACGTGCTAGAACCCGTACTCCCGGTCGACGCGGCAGATGCGGACGCGGAAGGAGGCGTACCAGTCGGTGGCGCGGGCCTGGACGGCGCGGTGGGTGGCGTTCTCTTTCCACGCACGGATCGAATCCAGCGAGCGCCAGTAGGAGACGGAGATGCCGATCTCCTGGCGGGCGGTCTCGAAGCCGATGAAGCCCGGCTGCGCCGATGCCAGGGCTAGCATCTCTCTGGCCGCCTCGGCGTAGCCGTGGTCACCGGGTGTGCGGAGCGAGGTGAAGATGACGGCGTAGTAGGGGGGATCGGGGGTGACGGCCGGCGTTGTCATGGGAGCTCCTTGGTCGAGACGTAGAGTCGCGCATGACAGCGTCGGATTCACGGCACCGAGATTCAGCGGAGCATGATCCGAGGGTCATGCCGGGCACCACGGTCCCGGTTGCCGTTCCCTTGCCGGTAGGAGGCGTCGGCGCTTCGTTGTCCGGCTGTTGTCCTCACCGGTCACCAGGCGATCGTGTGCCATGCGGCGCGACCGATGGTGCCGTGGTGTGACCCGGCCGGGGGTCACCCCCGGCCATGGCGGCGGACGAGCTCGAGGAAGGTGCCGCGGTGGAAGAGGCCGAATACCAGCACGCGCCAGCCGTAGTGGCGGTAGACGATCACCGGGTGGGTGATCAGGTGCTTGCGGGTGATGAGACCGAGCATGGCTCGCTCGTTCGCTGGTGATGCCCTCTCCCTCGCACCCTCCGAGCGGTGGGCCGATGGCGCTGGCCACCTACCACGAGGAGCCGCCGAGGTGCCTCGGGATTCGTGCGAGGGTCCGATTTCCCGGCGGCGGGACGCCGGGTCCCGAAGGCGGATGATCCACCCGGAGCTCCGGAAAGAAAGGCGTTACGCGCGATGCCACGCCTGTAGAGGCGCGGTGCCTGCGGTGAGTCGAAGGGCGCCAGATGTCCGCCCTCGAACCAGTGGCGTGGGAGGGCAGCCTGGTGGCCGCGAAGCCCGCGCGACCTCAGCGTGTGAAGTGGCGGGCGACGATGTCCAGGAAGGTGCGCGGCGGGTGCAGGATGCCGACAGCCAGGACGCGCCAGCCGTAATAACGGCAGACGGTCACCGGGTGGATGAGCAGGTCCTTGCGGGTGATGAGGCCGAACATGGTTACCGTTGCCGTGGGCTGGTTGATTTCTATATCGGATGATGCAAGTGGAGTACCAAGCGTGCCGGTTAACTATGCGATTAGAGCCACAGTAGCCGGGTCGGGTTCATACGACATCGCGGTTGCACCGGCGCGTTGAGATCGCGTCTCAATGTCGGACAAGCGCAAAGGCGCCGCCCGTCGTAGGAAGGAGCTTCCTCGCGAGCCAGGATCACCCCAGACGCCGGGCAGAGTGGCGGTCCGCGGCGCATGCGGCGAGTCGGCGACGCGCTCAGGCCGCCTTTTTGTGGACGTGGAAGCGCCCGTCGAGGGCGGCGAGCTTCTCCATGATGCCGGTGTACTCCAGCTCCGACATGGGCAGCATGGCGGCGCCGAAGAAGCCTTGACGGCGCATCTCCATGGCCTTCTCCGACACGCGATCGCGCACGCGATCCCAGAACGGGTGGGCGAAGGCGTCCACTGCCTCGGTCAGTTTGCCCTCGTGCATGGCGAACGCGGCGCAGGTCACCACCGGCGGGCCGTCGAAGTAGCTGATGCCCGAGCCGAGCGGTACCGGCATCAACGGCATCTGGTGCGACCCGCGCATGCAGCCCGCCACGTAGTGGCCGATGGCGTATGGCGCCAGCACCTCACCGGTGGCCGGGAAGGTCTTCTGCACCCGCACCAGCATCACGGGGTCGTCCTTGCCGGTGTACTTACCGGCGATGTTGTGTAGCCGGGAGGTCGAGACGGCCACCGACTGCTCGCCGGCGGATCGGGACCAGATCGACTCCACCACGTAGCGCTCACTGTCGCGCAGCAGGGCGGCGATGTCGTACAGCTCTTCCGGGGCGTGTAGCTCGATGGTACGGTCCCCCGCCGTATGGCTGACGTCCATGATGACGAAGCGGAAGCCCTTCGCCATGGTCGGCGCCAGCATCAGGCCCGGGGTGGTCATCGGGTCGGCGAACGCGAGGTAGAGCGGCAGGTTGTAGGCACCAGGGTCGGTCTTGTCCGCCGCGAAGAACAGGAAGGGCTCGTTGGGCCGTTCCTCGAACTCCATCTCCGCCACCGCCGGCCCCATGCCGCGGACATTGCCGGAGAAGGCGTCCTTGAGAAGATCCTGGCCGGCGCCGTATAGGCCCTCGGCCTTGGCCGTCGCGGTGCCGGCGACGAAGGCGTCCCACGCCAGCTTATGAACCTGGCGATCGCCCCGCCCACGGGTGTGGGTCATGAGGATGGCGATGTCGTCGCCGGTAAAGCTGACGTAGCTATCGAGCAACAACCCCTTACCGTGCTGCTGGACGTGGGACTGGACGGTTTCGAGCAGCCTGACAGACGGGCAGATGTGGCCGCCGATGGAGCCGATGTCCGCCTTGATGACACTGAGGGTGGTCTTCATGGCTACGCACCTCACTACACAGGACCGAGCAGGGCGCAGCCACGAGGCCCGCGTCCCCCTCCGTCCGGGAGAAAACGGGCAAGTACCTCTTAAAGATTACCCCATTCTCCACTGAGCCGGTGGCGGTCCAGGGGGCGGAGTTGCCGGGCGAGGCCGGCAGGCGGGCGCTCAGTGGCCCTCGGTGAAACGAAGCCGTTAATGGTTGGCCGCGCGCCCGTTGCGCCCTGGCGGGCCGAGAATCACATCTTGCCACGACCCGCTCTCGTGGAGCCTCCCGGGAGATGTCACGGGCCACAACGTCTAGTGGCTGATGTGGCGGGTCACGAGATCCAGGAAGGTGCCGCGGTGGATGGGGAGCCCGATCACCAGCACCCGCCAGCCGTAGTAACGGCAGATGGTTACCGGGTGGGTGAGCAGGTCCTTGCGTGTGATGAGGCCGAACATGGCATCGCTCGCGGGGGGCTGGGAAGCGTTTCTGCCCCGTACATCGCAAGCGGCATGCCAGCGCGATTGGTTACGTAAGCGATTGATTCGGCGGCAGCCGCCAGTTTGGCGCGGTCATGCCGGCTTCCGGCAGCCGCGATATGCCGTCGCGGAGCCGGACACGGTTCGCGAAATCCAGAGAGCGCGCCCAACGGCCATGCTGGGGGGCGCGTACGCGAGGTGCTCCGGGCTGCCGCCGGACGGGCGATGGCCCGGCGACTCGCGGCCGCTAGCCCGCCCGGGCGGGCTACGGTCCTTGCGCCTCTTCCCGTTGCCGCTGGAGGTAGCGTTCTCGCTCTTGGTGGTAGCTGCGGTAGCTGTTCTCGAAGTAGTCGTCGCAGAACGCCATCCCTTCCCGCTCCAGGCACTGGCGGGCCCGCAACGCCTCGTACATCGCGTCGTAGGGTGGCCGTGGGCTGGTGCAAGCGGCGCCTGCGGCGGCAAGCAGGAGGGCGGTGACTCCGGGGAGGGAAGTGGCAGGTTTCATGGCGTCTCCCATCGGCGGATGGTCGGATCACGTGGCAAGGGTTTTCGAGGGGAGGTCCAGTGGCAAGGGGCAGGTCACCGGCCGAGGTAGGCGCGCAGGGCAGGGGCGACGGGACGGTGGAGCAGGGCCTGGTGCAGGGGCCAGGGGTCGGTGCCGTCGGCGGTGTCGAGGAGGCGCACCTCGCCGGCGACCCGCATGGCCACGGGGACGCCGTCGCGGTACAGGAGGCGGTTGCCGGCGAGGGCCGGAAGGCGGGAGCCGGGGGTGACGACGCCCATCAGGTTGAGGGGGTCGGCGCCACTGACCGCTACCAGGTCGCCGTCGCCGGGGCGGCGGCGCACCTCGCGCAGGGAGGCGATCGCCTCGGTGAGGGCGTACTGCTCGCCCGCCAGTCCGGCGACGAAGCGGCCGCCGCGGATCTCGCCCCGCGCCTCCAGGCGGCGGTAGACCCACACCAGGTCGTGCCACGGCGGCAGCCAGTCCGCCTCGCGTTCCATTAGCCGGCGGCACACCACCCCCCAGCGGCGCAGCAGGGTCCAGGCGACGTGCTCGATCACCTCCACCGCGTGGCGTGGGCGGCGACCGAGATTGCCGGCGGATGGTAGCGGAGCGGTCTCCGCGCCGCCGCCATCTGGAGCCCCGCCGAGCCACACCCATCGGCCGGCGTCGTCGATGCCGAACGGGGCGGTCCAACGTCGCCCGCCGCCACCCCACGGCCGCCGCCGGTGGGAGGGGACCAGCAAGGCGCGCAGGCCGGTGAAGCCGTCGGCGGTGATCCGCCCGGCGGCCACCAGCTCCCCGAGCCCTTCCTCCACCTGGGTACGCAGCAGTCCCGTCTCCTCTACCAGCTCCTCGAAGAAGGCAGGGCCGCGGTCGGTCAGATGGTGAGCGATGGCGGTGGCGGTGGTGGAGAGGCGGCGCTCTCGGTCGTCGCCGCGCTCGGCCAGCCCTTGCCAGAGGCGCAGGTGGCGGCGGGTGACCATGGCGATGGGGGTGGCGCGCACCGGCCCGGTGCGGCGGCCGTTGGTCGTGCCCGACGGTGGAGAGAGGCGCGCCCACACCAGGCGGCCGGAGTGGCACAGGGTGTCGAGCCACTCGGGGTGATAGGTGGTGAGGCGCGCCGGCAGGATCTCCCCCTCCCAGGCGGCGGCCGGGGCCTCGAACCCTTCGAGCTGCTCGACGATTGCGGCCACCGCCTTCGCTCCCTCGCCGCGCTCGGCCCCCGCCACCCGCTGCCACTGGAAGAGGAAACGCAGGAAGTCGGCCGCCGCCACCGGCTCGATTTCGCGGCGCAGCCGCTTGAGGGTGTAACGGTGGATGCGCGCCAGCAGCCGGCGCTCGCACCACTCCTCCTCGTCCCGATCGTCTGCGCCGATGTGTAGGGCGGGTTTCAACCCGCCGGACGCCGCCCGCTCGGAGGCAAGATGGCCGGTTGAAACCGGCCCTACAGCATCGGGCGTGAACCGGCCGCGGAGGATGAAGCCCTCGCCCTCCAGGGTGAGGAGCGCGGTCGCCATCTCGTGGAGCTCTACCGGCAGGGTGGCGAGGAGGTCCGTCGCGGTTACTGGACCGACCCCTT